>DATCYH010000288.1:0-1686 GCA_036570405.1 Nocardioides sp. | reverse complement strand
TCCGGGAAGAACGCCTCCGGATCGGTCTGGGCACACAGTGCCCGCTCCTGCCAACCGAACTCTTCCGCGTCGTCCCCGTCGAGGAGAAACAGCTCTCGCATCAGTACTCCCCTTTCGACCCTGACTCGTTCAATGATGCTGGTTCGATCTGTTCGGTTCTCTGCGATTCGACTGCGAAGAACACTGATGGAATTACATGCCTGTCGTACCCCGGAAGTCAAGCCCGGATCTGATATAAACACCCGCCCGGCGCGGTTTCTGCCCGATCGGGCAGGCTAGGACCATGCAGAAGACGCCTCCGCGCTCGATCACCGTCCTCTCCGGGGGGATGGGCGGCGCCAAGTTCATCCAGGGCCTGCTCCACGGCCTTCGCACCGGACAGGTCACGGCGGCCGCCGACCCGGTCGTCACGGTGATCGCCAACACGGCCGACGACATCTGGGTGCACGGCCTGAAGGTGAGCCCCGACCTGGACACGGTGATGTACACCCTCGGTGAGGGCATCGATCCCGACCGGGGTTGGGGCCGGCGCGAGGAGACCTGGAGCGTCAAGGAGGAGCTGGCGGCCTATGGCGTGGAGCCGACCTGGTTCGGCCTCGGCGACCGCGACGTGGCCACGCACCTGGTCCGCACGCAGATGCTCGAGGCCGGATATCCTCTCTCCGCCGTGACCACGGCCCTGTGTCAGCGTTGGCTGGCACCCACCCATCGCGACGGGCTGCGCCTGCTGCCGATGACCGATGACCGGGTCGAGACCCATGTCGCCATTGCCGACGAGGGTTCACCCTCGGGCAGGAAGGTGATCCACTTCCAGGAATATTGGATCAAGCTCCGCGCCTCCGTCCCCGCCGAGGCACTGGTCTTCGTCGGTCTGGATCGCTCCACGCCCGCGCCCGGCGTGGTCGAGGCGATCGCCGAGGCCGACCTCGTCATCGTGCCGCCCTCCAACCCGGTGGTCTCGGTCGGCACGATCCTCGGTGTTCCCGGCGTGCGTGAGGCGCTGCTCGAGACGGCGGCCCCCGTGGTCGGCCTCTCCCCCATTGTGGGCACGTCCCACGTGCGGGGGATGGCCGAGCAGATGCTGACCTCGATCGGGGTCGAGGTCAGTGCGAGCGGCGTTGCCGGTCACTACGGCGCCCGTTCGCGTGGTGGCGTGCTCGACGGCTGGCTCGTCGACTCACGTGACGCGGACCAAGTCGCTCGCATCGAGGAGCTCGGCATCAAGACTGCTGCCGTTCCGTTGATGATGAGCGACCACGACACCACGGCGGCGATGGCCGCCAGCGCGTTCGAGCTCGTCCGGTGAGCCTCAGCGTCGTCGCGCCCGGTGGCGTCGGCGAGGTCGTCGAGGGCGACGACCTGGCCACTCTCCTGCTGGCTGCCTGCGACGCGGACGGCGTCGAGCTGCACGACGGCAGCATCATCACGATCACCAGCAAGGTGGTCAGCAAGGCCGAGGGGCGCCACCGCGTCGGTGACCGCCTCGACGCGATCGACGACGAGACCGTGCGGGTCCTGGCGCGTCGCGGTCCCACCTCGATCGTGCGCACCCGCCTAGGCCTGACCATGGCGGCCGCCGGGATCGACAACTCCAACGTCACCGCCGGGCACTTCCTGCTGCTGCCCGAGGACCCCGACCGCAGCGCGGCAGTCGTCCGCGAGGCCGTCCTGGCTCGTCGTGGCGTC
>DATCYH010000287.1:0-12387 GCA_036570405.1 Nocardioides sp. | reverse complement strand
ACGACGGGGGCAACTGCTTCTCTCGAAGCCGAGCGAAACCTTAGCCGAAGCTCTTGTTCCGCTCCAAATCGCAACCCGGGGGCTGCAATTTTCGCTGGGATACTAGGACTCGAACCTAGAATAACTGGACCAGAACCAGTCGTGTTGCCAATTACACCATATCCCAATTCGGCCCTCTGGGAGCCGATGGGAAACATTACACGGCACCCCGCGGGCCTGCCAAAACGGCCCTGTCCACGGTGCGTTTCACGCCCAGGTGCTTGGCGCAGAACAGCACCAGACCGAGGTAGACCAGCGACTGGGTGAGCGTCACCGGAAGGCTCCACCAGGTGCCACCGGTCGGCGTCAGCGCCTCCCCCAGATCACCGAAGGCCAAGGCGAGGCCGAAGGCCAGCCAATTGTTCAGGACGTGCATCGCAATGCCCGCCTCGAGGCCGCCCGTCATCACCACCAGGACACCCGAGACGATGCCGAAGGCGAGCCGGTCGACGAAGATCGGCGGGTCCTGCGCGCCGTGTGCGAGCGCGAAGAGCACCGCCGGGACGAGGATCGCCACGACGGTCGGGAAGTGCCCGCCGAAGACCTGGGTGAGGTAACCCCGGAAGGCGTATTCCTCCCCCGCGGCCTGCAGCGGCGTCAGGAAGAGCACCACCAGCGCGAACTGCATCGTGGTCGCCGTGAAGTCGTTGACCTGCGTCGAGATCTCCCCGGCGCCGTCACCCTGCGAGGCGGCCGGCACGAGGGCACTGACCAACAGTGTCGCGAAGAGGGCGATGAAGGAAAGGCCGAGGCAGACCGCGAAGAAGCTCCACCGCATTCTGGGCATGATCGAGGTCCGCCACCCGGGCTTGAGTCCGTGCAGCGCCCAGGAGATGAAGAAGACCGTCGGGATCAGTCCGGCCAGGACCAAGTTGAGGTGGGCGAGCCCCAGCGGGGTCGGGTTGGTCAGGTCGAGCAGGCGCTGATAGTCCGCCAGCACGTCGTCGGTGCCGCTGGCCAGGATCCCGACCAGGATGGCGACCTCGAGGAAGAGAGGCAGGATCACCAGGCCGATCAGCAGGAGCAGCACGACTCCGAGCAGCGAGCGCCACCACGAGTTCTTGGCGCCACGGTGCAGCTGGTGGAACCCGAGCGCCTGCCCCGCCATGCTCAACCCAGTGCGCTCTGGAGACGCCCGAGGCCACGCTCGCGACCGAGGAGCTCCAAGGACTCGAAGAGCGGCGGCGAGATCCGGCGTCCGGTCACCGCCACCCGCACCGGCCCGAAGGCGTTGCGGGGCTTCAGGCCGAGCTCCTCGACGAGCTTCTTGCGCAGCGCCTGGTCGATGGCAGCGGTGCTCCACTGCGACAGCGCCGACAACGCGTCGTACGACGCCTGCACGACGGCCTTGCCGTCCTCGTTGAGGAGCTTGGCGACATCGGCCTCGTCGCGAGTGAAGTCGGCCTCGTCGACGAAGAGGAAGCCGAGCATCTCGGGGACCTCGGCGAGCTTGTTGATCCGCTCGGCAACCAGGGGCATCGCCAGCTCCAGGAGCTTCGCGTCGGCGTCGTTGACCGGGTCGCTGAGGACGCCGGTCTTCTTCAGGAACGGGATCGAGCGCTTGGTGATGTCCTCGACGCTGAGCAGGCGCATGTGCGAGCCGTTGATCGCCTCGCACTTCTTCAGGTCGAAGCGCGCCGGGTTGGGGTTGACGTCGCCGATCTCGAACGCCTCGACCATCTCGGGGAGGGTGAAGATGTCGCGGTCCGCCGCGATCGCCCAGCCCAGCAGGGCGACATAGTTGAGCAGCCCCTCGGGCAGGAAGCCCTCGTCGCGGTAGAGCTCCATGTGCGCCTCGGGGTCGCGCTTGGAGAGCTTCTTGTTGCCCTCCCCCATCACGTAGGGCAGGTGGCCGAAGCGCGGCGTACGCTCCGCGACACCGATCTCCTTGAGCGCCTCGAACAGTGCCACCTGGCGGGGGGTGCTGGAGAGCAGGTCCTCACCACGCAGCACGTGGGTGATGTTCATCAACGCGTCGTCGATCGGCGCCACCAGCGTGTAGAGCGGGTCGCCGTTGGCACGGGCCAACGCGAAGTCGGGGACGAACTGGCTGTCGAAGGTGATCTCGCCGCGGACCAGGTCGTCGAAGGTGATCGCGCCCTCGGGCATCCGGAATCGCACGACCGACTTGCGGCCCTCGGCCTCGAAGGCAGCACGCTGCTCGGCGGAGAGCTCGCGGCAGAATCCGTCATAGCCCATCACCTTGGAGCCGGAGGCCTTGCGGCGGGCGTCGACCTCCTCGTTGGCGCAGAAGCAGTCGTACGTCGAGCCGTGCTCGCGCAGCTTGGCCAGGACGTCGGCATAGATGTCGGAGCGCTCGGACTGGCGGTAGGGACCGTAGTCGCCACCCTTGAGCGGACCCTCGTCCCAGTCGAGGCCGAGCCACTGCATCAGGTCGATCAGCGAGTCATAGGACTCCACCGTGTTGCGGGCCTTGTCGGTGTCCTCGATGCGGAAGACGAAGGTGCCGCCGAAGTGGCGGGCGAAGGCCCAGTTGTAGAGCGCCGTGCGAGCCAGGCCGACGTGCGGACTGCCGGTCGGCGACGGTGCCATCCGGACCCGGACCTCCTCCGGCCTGAGGTCGCCGAGGACTGCCTGGTTGGTCTTGCTGCTCAACGTGGGGCCACCTTGTTCGTGAGGGATCCGATGCCGGCGATCGAGATCTCGACCTCGTCGCCGATGTTCATGGGGCCGACACCTTCGGGGGTGCCGGTGAGGATGACGTCGCCGGGGAGGAGCGTCATCACCGAGCTGATGTGCTCGACGAGCGTGGGGATGTCGAAGATCATGTCGGCCGTGGAGCCGTCCTGGACCAGGTCACCGTTGAGGTGGGTCTGGATCTTGACCCCGTCGATGAAGGTCTGCGGGTCGAGGTCGGTCTCGATCCAGGGGCCGAGGGGACAGAACGAGTCGAATCCCTTGCCTCGGGTGAACTGGACATCCTTCTTCTGCAGGTCCCGCGCGGTGACGTCGTTGGCGACCGTGTAGCCGTGGATGACATCGGTGGCCTTCTCCTTGGGGACGTCCCGGCAGATCCGGCCGATGACGACGGCCAGCTCGCCCTCGTAGTGGACATTCTCGCTCTGTCGCGGATAGAAGATCGGGTCGCCGGGCCCGGTCACCGAGGTGTTCGGCTTGAGGAACATCAATGGCTCCTCGGGCAGGTCGCTGCCCATCTCCGCGGCGTGCGCGGCATAGTTCCGACCAATCGCCACCACCTTGCTGCGAGGCAGAACGGGGGCGAGCAGTCGTACGTCGGCCAGCTTGTGCTCCTCTTGGAGCAGCTTGACGCCGACATAGAGCGGGTCGCCCGCGAGCGCGACGATCGTGGCGTCCTCCTCGATCTGGCCGAACTCGTCGAGCTCGCCCGTCAGGACGCCGTAGAGGGGATCTTCGCCGGTGGTGAATCTGCAGATACGCACGGGACCGAGCCTATCCGGCATCCGGCGAGACGTTGTCGACCGCCGTGCCGGTGCCCGAGGATGCTCCCGTGATCAATCGCCTGATGGGCTTCGTGGGACGAGATCCGGCCCGTCGTCGGCCCTAGCCGCGAAGCAGTCGTCGGCGCAGTGTCCCGAGTCCTGGCTTGGCCTCAGCGCGGCGGCGACGGCGGGCAGCCTCGAGTTGCACGCTGAGCCGCCGTGCGGCCTCTTCTGGGGTGATGCGTCGCTCCGTGGCCATGCCGTGCGTCCGCCCTCTCCCCGGTCTCCTGGGTCTTCGTGTGTCTTTTCGTGTCCGTGTCTTCGCGTCCTACCCCACAAGACTCCCGCACACCCCGATCGGTGACATCAACCCGCAGGATGATCCGTCTACGACTTTGGTCGGGGGCCGCACCCGCTCCTAGAGTTCTTCGCGTGAAGGTGCTGGACGAATCGGAGTGGCGCGCGCGGGCCGCGGCCCACGCCCAGCGACTCGAGCCCTACGTCGCGCCGCACCTGGCCCGGCGCGAGACCCGCGTCAAGCACCCGGTCCACGACTTCCTCTTCACCTACTACTCTCAACGGCCGGCGCAACTGATGCGCTGGCACCCGGGGTTCGGGGTAGCGCTGGGCGGCGAGGCAACGGCGTACGCGCAGATGAAGGGTTATCAGGCCCCGCCGGTGGCCGTGAGTCGGGAGTACGTCGCCTCGCAGCGTCCATTGATCTCATCGCTGCACACGCTGCTCGCCGCCACTGCTTCCCGGCCACCGACACTGGGCTGCTTCGGCCTGCACGAGTGGGCGATGGTCTATCGCCTGACCGAGGACGAGACCCGACACCGGGACTGGACCCTGCGACTGGGCGCGCCCGGCACCGACGATGTGGTCGAGTCCCACCGGATCACCTGTTCACACTTCGATGCGTTCCGGTTCTTCACTCCCCCGGCGCGCGGGCTCAACCTGCTGCAGCCTGCCAACGACGACCGGCCGTCATACGAGCAACCGGGTTGTTTGCATGGAGGCATGGACCTCTACAAGCACGCGTTCCGACTGGGCCCGATGATCAGCTCGGACGTGGTTGCCGACGCGTTCGAGCTGGCGTGGGACATCCGCATCCTCGACATGCGTGCGGCGCCCTACGACATGACCGGCACGGTCCTGGATCCCAGCGGCGAGGAGTGGAGCCCGGTCAGGATCGAGACGCCGGAGGGCAAGCGCGAGTACGCCGATGCGCAGCGCATCTTCGCCGAGCGCGGGGCTCCCATTCGTCGACGGTTGATCGATGAGTGCGAGCGGTTGCTCGACGTCGCCGGCGACTAGTCCAGACCCAGTTCAGGCCCCGCCGCCCGTGATCGCGACGAAGCAGAACACGACGACTCCAGAACCTGCTGTCCACGCGGCAGCCGTCCCCAGGGCCTGTCTCCATGAGCGCTCGCGAAGACGAGCAACGACCAGTGAAACGACGGCAACCAGGAACGGGATGAAGACCGCGGCAAGGAGGATCTTCATGACCATCACCGACGTCGGGCTGATCAGCGATCGCTGTTCCGGGTCTGTGAGGTTCCACCACGCCCGGAAGAAACCCGGAAGAAAGGCCACCATCGCTGGGAACAGTGACAGGAGAAACAATCCGGCCATTGGCCAGGTCGACTCCCGCGGAGTAGGGAGAGCGGTGTCGGACACAAGTCCCATGATCGGTCAATGGACGAGGATCTAGCAACCAGTCCGCTGAAGATGACTGGTCGCGACAGCAGTCGGCGACGATTGATCGAGGAATCGCCGCAAGGTCGCGCCTCTCTATAGAATGCAGGCTGCACAGGGCCATGGCGTGACTGTTGGGTGGGAAGGCACGCGCCCCGTTTCGCGAACCCTGGAGTCACCTGTGTCACCACTCGCTGGCTACAAGCGCCTCTTCCGCCTGACCGGTCCCCTCTATGTGGTCGTCGGTTTCCTTGCCCGACTTCCATTGGCGATGAGCCAGCTCGGCGTGCTGCTGCTCGTGGCGGGTACGACGGACAGCTATGGCGCGGGCGGCGCCTGTGCGGGAGCACTCGCCATCGCCAACGCGGTCGGCGCCCCGTTCTGGGGCAACCTCGCCGACCGGATCGGGCAGCGACCCGTCGTACTCGTCCAGTCCCTCGCCGGGGCCGCTGCACTCGCCGTTCTGTTGGTGACCACGCATGCGGGCGTGCCCTGGGCCTGGTCCGCAGTGGCAAGTGCAGCCGCCGGGCTGTTGATGCCGCAGGTCGGCCCGATGGCGCGGGTGCGTTGGCGTCCGATCACCTCGCGCAGCGAGAACCAGACCCGGTTGGTCGACATCGCCTTCTCCTATGAAGGCGCTGCGGACGAAGCCTCGTTCGTGCTCGGGCCGGCGCTGATCGGGCTCGGCGTCTCCCTGGCCAGTCCCACCTTCGCCCTGTCCTCCGCCGCAGTGGTGCTGGCCGTCTTCGGTGCGTGGTTCGCCCTGCACCCGACAGCAACCCATGCCCACGCCTCTCGTGAGACCGGGGACCACTCAGGGATCCGGCTGCTCACCCCGGCGTTGGTCCTGCTGTGCACCTCGCAACTGGTGATCGGGACCGTGTTCGGTTCGGTGCAGACCGGCACCTCGGTGCTGGCAACCGACGTCGGTCAGCCCGGGTTGACCGGCTATTTCCATGCCCTACTCGGAGTCGGATCGGTGATCGCCGGGCTCTGCATCACGATGCTCCCGGAATCCTTCGCCCTGCCCGCGCGACTGCGCTGGTTCGCCGTGACGCTGCTGGTACTGGCCACGCCCCTGCTGGTCGTCGACTCGCTGGCCGTACTGGCCCCGGTCCTGCTGGTGCTCGGCATCAGCATCGCGCCCTACATGATCACGACGTTCACCCTCGGCGAGCGGATCACGCACCGATCAAGGACGAGTGCGGCGATGACGCTTCTCGCTGCCGCCACCGGACTCGGATATGCGATCGGCGCCGGCATCGCCGGTCAGCTCGCGGACTGGGGCGGACAGACGCCGGCGTTCGCCGTCACCGTCGGTGCAGGTGTGGTGGCCATCCTCGTGTCCTGGGGTGGGAGCAGCGTCGTCACCCGTTCGGAGGCGGCCGCCGCCTCCCGGAGTCAACCGTCGTCGGTCGACTCGGCCTGATCACGGCCCTCCCATTCGCATTTGCGCGCTCCGGGCTAACTGATGGGTTGAGGTCCCCGCCTGCACCAACTGATGGGTTGAGGTCCCCGCCTGCACCAACTGATGGGTTGGGGTCGGCGCCTGCACCAACTGATGGGTTGGGGTCCTCAAATGATGATCTGAGAGACCCAACCCATCAGTTACACACCCCGAGAGACCCAACCCATCAGTTACGCACCCCGACAAGCAGCAGGACCAGCGGGTCGTTCAGCTGGCATCCACGTCCGCGCCGAACTGCTCGGCGAGCAGGACTGCGCCGGCCACGTTCAGCTTGGTTCGCCGCAGGCGCGCAGCTGCGAGGTCGACCCTGTCGAGCGAGGCACCACGCAGGTCTGCCCCGGACAGTTTGGCCTCGCGCAGGTTGGCCGCATCGAGCTGAGCTCCACGCAGGACGGTCCCTGACAAGTCAGCCAGGGACAGGTCGGCCTCGCGCAGGTCGAGACCGGAGAGGTCGAGCTTGCTGAGGTTGATCCCCCGCAGGGTGACCCCGCGCCACTGACCGCCCAGCACCTTGATCGGTCGCAGGATGCAGTCGGTGAAGACCGAGCCGCTCATCTTGCAGCCCTCGAAGGTCACGTCGAAGAAGTTCGTCCGCTGGAAGTCGCAGGCGATGAATGCCGAGTGGGTGTGGGTGCTCGCGTTGAACCGCGATCCGTGGAACGTGCACTGGTCGAAGATCGCACCGGAGCTGGTCACCTCGGAGAAGTCGACGTCACTGAAGGTGCATCGCACGAATCGCGTGGCGCCCAGGTCGTCGGCATACCAGTCCTCCCCGCGGTAGTGCTGGTCCTCGGCCGACCCGTCGCTCACGTCATTCACGTGCCACACCGTACGGCGTTGCTGCCGCGCCTCAACGACGTCGGGTGCTGACCTCGGCGTGCACCCGGATCCCATCGATCACCAGGCCCAGTCCTAGGTCGAAGTCGGAGCGCTCGCGCGGCTCGTCGGCGATGGCGCCGACACTGGCCGCCTGCATCTGGGTCTGCTCCTGCAGGGCGTGGCCGAGCACGAAGTGCAGCACCGTGTTGACCGCGACCGGTAGCACTGCCTCCGGGAGGCCGGCGCCGGAGAGCGCCTCGGCCAGGTCTTCGTCGGGTCGGGCCGCACCGAGGCCGAAGGCGTGCACGGTCGCTACCAGCTCGGCGCCGTCGCGCCAGGCCAGCATCGCGTCGCGGAGCTCCCGGCCCAGCTCGAGGACCTTCGCATCCCAGCCCGACGCCGAACGCTCACGACGGCCGCGCTCGAGGATCTCATCTGCCAGGGCCGCCAGCAGCGTCTGCTTGTTGGCGAAGTGGTGATAGAGCGCGGAGGGCTGTACGCCGAGCTCACTGCCCAGGCGACGCATCGACAGGTCAGCCAACCCATAGGCGTCGAGCACCGTCAGGGCCCGATCGATGATGTCGGTCCGGCGATAGCGCAACGTGTTCTCCCTCCCCGGTCTTCTGGTGTGCGACCACCTACTCTAACCTGAACACTGTTCAGCTTGCGGCGCCGGGCCGCGGGCATTCCGCCAGCACGACATCCGACCAGAAGAGAATTCGACCATGCCACGTCGCACCTCCACCTCCACCCCCACCGACATCGCCCTGATCTCGGGGTTCGCTGCGCTGATCGCGGTCGCGGCAATCCTGCCCGCGATCAACGTCGCCGGCCCGGTCCCGATCACGCTGCAGACCTTCGCCGTACTCCTGGCTGGCGCCGCCCTCGGCGCCGTCCGCGGCTTCTTGGCCGTCCTGCTCTACATCGCGGTCGGCGCGGCGGGTGTCCCGATCTTCTCCGGCGGCGCAGCAGGCCTCGGCGTACTCTCCGGCCCGACCGCGGGCTATCTCTTCGGCTTCGCGTTCGCGGCGGCACTGTGCGGCCTGATCGTCCAGTCCCTGCCGCGGAAGAAAATCCAGACCAGCGTCCCGCTCATCTTCGTCGCCGGCCTGGTGAGCAGCGCCCTGTTCATCCACACCGCAGGGATGGCAGGTCTGGTGTTCCGCGCCGACATGACGTGGGCGCAGGCGTTCGACGTCGACAAGGTCTTCTGGATCGGTGACGTCATCAAGAACGTGGCAATGGCGCTCGTCGCGACCGCACTCCACCGCGCCTTCCCCGACCTGCTCGACCGTCGCCCGCGACGCTCGGACGTCGAGGCGCCGACACCCGCGTGAGTGGCATCGAGTTCACAGACGTCTCGGTCCGGCCCGCCGGCAACGACGATCTGGTCATCCTGAAGCCCACGACGCTCTCGCTGACCGAGCACCGGATCGCACTGATCGGGCCGAACGGATCGGGCAAGTCGACCTTGGCGCGACTACTCAACGGGCTGGTCGAGGCGAGCACCGGTCGAGTGGAGGTCGAGGGCCTCGACGTCGCCAAGCACGGCGCCGAGGTACGCCGTCGAGTCGGCTTCGTCTTCACCGATCCAGCCGCGCAATTGGTGATGCCGACGGCGGCGGAGGACGTCGCCCTGTCGTTGCGCAAGCAGGTCCGCAACAAGAAGGACCGGCTCGCTGCCGCGCTCGAGGTCCTCGAGGCCCATGGCCTGGGCGGGCTCGGCGACCGCAGCGTGCACACCCTCTCGGGCGGCCAGAAGCAGCTGCTCGCCATGGCCGGCGTGCTCGCGACGCGACCGTCCATCCTGGTCGCGGACGAGCCCACCACGCTGCTCGACCTGCGCAACTCACGCCGGATCGCCGAGCTCCTCTTCCGGATCGACCAGCAGCTGGTCCTTGTCACGCACGACCTCGATCTCGCTGCGCAATGCGATCGCGCACTCGTGATCGACCAGGCCCGCGTCGTCTTTGACGGGGCGGCCCCCGACGCGGTCGCGCACTACCAGGCGATGGTCTGATCGTGGAGCACCAGGGATGAGACAGGACGCGCTGCTGGGCGATTACCGCCCCGGCTCGACATGGCTGCACCGGCTGACCCCGGGTCCGAAGCTGTTCGCCCTGGCGGTGATCGCCGTGGTCCTCGTCGCTCTGAGGGAACCGGCTCTCGCCCTGAGCGCGCTCGCCGTGGCCACGATGCTGGTCCTCTGGTCAGGCATGGGCATCGCGACGGCGGTGCGGACCCTGCGCCGGATCGCGATCATCGCGCTGCTGCTCGGCGCCTGGCTGGTCTGGCAGCACAGCTGGGCACGCGCCGTCGACTCAGTCGGGGACCTCGCGGCGCTCGTGCTCTTCGCATCGGTCCTGACTGCGACCACGGCGGTCGACGACCTCCTCGACACGATCGTCCGGTTGTTGCAGCCGCTGCGTCCCTTCGGGGTCAACCCGGAGAAGGTCTCACTGGCCTTCTCCTTGGTGCTGCGAGCGATCCCGACCACGCTCGAGATCGCCGAGCAGACCCGAGACGCGGCCATCGCGCGGGGGCTCCAGCGCAGTCCTCGCGCACGGCTGACGCCCCTGGTGATCAGGGTCGTCGCGAACGCCCGCGCGACCGGTGAGGCCCTGCATGCTCGCGGGATCGGGGACGACTGAGTCGTACGTCGCACTCGCGTGCCCGTTTCGCGCCCCGAGACGGGCCCCCGTCTCGTACCCCCGTCGGGTGCCCGTCTCGTGACTCCGCATCACGCCACCGGCGCCGTCCGGACTGACAGCGTGCGGGGGGTCAGACGCAGATCTCTCCGTGGTCGCGACACGTCGCGGTCCATCCGAGTGGGCTCGACTGCACCCGCAATCCGGCCCGGCACTGCGGACAGAAGCGAGGCGCTTCCTGGAAGTTGTCGAGCTCGCAGTCAGTGTGGTCCGAATCGGCAGCTGAACCACCGCAGTGGCTGCAGTACGGCGTACTCATCGCATCAGCGTAGTCAGCCGACGTAGTCACCCGTGGACACCGTCCACACGGCGTCCCATTGCCGGACCCCACCTTGCAGCCACGCCTTCCGAAGCCCTAACCTGAACACCGTTCAGGTTACCCATGGGCCGAGGAGCCACTCACATGACGATCCACTTCGACCTGCTCGCCGATCGCATCCTCGCCGGTGGTCTGGCGAACGAGACCGAGGCCCTCGAGGTGTTGCGCACATCGGACGCAGAGGTGCTCGGCGCGGTCTCGGCCGCGGCCCGACTGCGTCGCGCGCACTTCGCGAACACCGTGAAGGTGAACTATCTGGTGAACCTGAAGTCGGGGCTGTGCCCGGAGAACTGCAACTACTGCTCGCAGGCGCTGGGCTCACAGGCGCCGATCCTCAAGTATTCATGGCTCTCGAAGGACGAGGCCCTTCGGCAGGCAGGTGCCGGCCTGCGCGGCGGCGCAACCCGAGTGTGCATGGTCTCCTCGGGGCGAGGCCCCTCCGACCGTGATATCGACAAGGTCGTCGAGATGACCGAGGCGATCAAGCAGGAGCATGCCGGCGTCGAGGTCTGCGCCTGCCTGGGCCTGCTCAAGGACGGCCAGGCCCAGCGACTCAGGACGGCCGGGGTGGACGCCTACAACCACAACATCAACACCGCTGAGAGCAACCACGACAACATCGTTCAGACGCACAGCTATGCGGACCGCATCGAGACCATCGACAGGGCCAAGGACGCCGGCCTCTCCCCCTGCTCCGGCCTGATCGCCGGACTCGGCGAGAGCGACGAGCAGTTGGTCGAGGCGCTCTTTGCACTCAGGGAACTCGACGCGGACTCGATTCCGGTGAACTTCCTGATGCCGTTCGACGGCACGCCCTACGAGAACACCTGGGAACTCTCTCCACTGCGCTGCCTGCGGATCCTGACGATGGCCCGGTTCGTCTGTCCGGACAAGGAGATCCGCATCGCCGCAGGCCGTGAGATGCACCTCCGTTCACTGCAGGCGACAGCACTGCAGGTCGCCAACTCGATCTTCCTCGGCGACTACCTCACCTCTGAGGGACAGGACGCCCGGGCCGACCTGGAGATGCTGCGCGACAACGGGTTCGTGATCCTGGGCCAGGAGGAGGCCTTCAACGACGGCACCTTTGACGACGTCCTCAACGGGACCGCCAGCGCTGACCCGCACGCATCGGCGGGCTCGCCGTGCGGGTCGGGCTGCGGCACCAGCTGCGGCGGGTGCGCGCAAATCGACCCGACGGCCCCGTCCGGACAGGAGGCCGGGCCGACGATCCGCCGTCGCGGCGCGGGCACCGGCGTCCCTGCCAACGCCTGATGCCCACCGGGACCGACATGGCACTGACCACTGTCGATCTGCTCGCCTTCGATCGCGAGCACCTCTGGCACCCCTACACCTCGATGACCAAGCCCACCCCGACCCGGCTCGTGAGCGCCGCCAACGGGGTCATGCTGACCATCGACGGTGTTGAGGTCATCGATGCGATGAGCTCGTGGTGGTCGGCGATCCATGGCTATCGCCACCCGGTCCTCGACGAAGCAATCGCCAAGCAGGCAAGGAAGTTCGCCCACGTGATGTTCGGTGGACTCACCCACGCGCCCGCCGTCGATCTGGCCGAGCGGCTCATCGCGATCACCCCCGATGAACTGCAGTACGTCTTCCTCGCCGACTCCGGATCGGTCTCAGTCGAGGTCGCCCTCAAGATGGCGCTCCAGCACCAACGCGGACTGGGCAAACCCGGCCGGACCCGATTCGCGACCGTCCGCGGCGGCTACCACGGTGACACGGCTGGCTGCATGGGCGTGTGCGACCCCGTCGGCGGCATGCACTCGATGTTCTCCACCCTGCTGCCCCAGCACGTCTTCGCTGAAGCGCCACCGCCTCCGGGCGCGGATCTCGGCCCGTGGTCGGCGAGCTTCACCACCCTCGTCGAAGCGCACGCCGATGAGCTCGCCG
>DATCYH010000286.1:0-2487 GCA_036570405.1 Nocardioides sp. | reverse complement strand
TGGAAGATGTCCATGATCCAGACCTCGTCGTTCTTGGCGGGGTCGCCGATGAAGTGGCTGTCGCCGTGTGGCATGTCCTTCGGCGCCCAGTAGACGTCGCCCGGGCCGAGGGTGACGCGCTCGTCCGAGCCGATCCGGAAGTCGAGCTGCCCGGCGATGATCAGCCCGAACTGCTCGTTGGCCGGGTGGCCGTCGTAGGGCGTCGGCCCGAGCCCCTGCTTGATGCGCCAGAAGCAGAGCGACATGTCGTCGCCGTTGAAGATGCGCCGCTTCATGCCGGTTGTGGCGGTGTCGCGGAACGCGCTGTCGTCGTACGTCCAGATCTTCGGGCTGTCGCTCACGCGTCGTTCGGTCCTTCGGTTGCTCTTGGGTTTGGGTGGAAGCCAGCCGCTTCGGCGGCGGGTTCGATCAGACTTCGTTCGGTCGAGGAGCGGGTGAGCGCTCAGGTCATCTGCGCGACCATGAGCGCCTCGACCTGCTCGAGGTGCCCCTCCGCGGCCTTTCGCACCGCCTCCACATCGCCAGCGCAGAGGCTGGCGGCGATCTCGCGGTGGGCCTTCGTGGCGTCACGGATCACCCTGCGCACCACCGCCTCGTTCTCGCTGGCCGAGAGCAGGGAATCGAAGTCTGTCGACTTGAACAGCGCGTCGAGGACCTTGCCGTAGAGCTCGGCCAACGACGGGTTCCCGCAGGCCTTCGCGACAGTGGCATGGAAGTCGTGGTCGGCCGCTCGGAACTCGTCGAGCGTCATGCTCACCTTGAAGGTCCGGGCGATCCGCTTGATCTCAGCTCGTTGCTCGGGGTCGGCTCTACGGGCGGCGAGCTCGGCCATCGGCACCTCGACCAGGCGGCGAACCTCGAAGATGTCGGTGACGCTGCGCTTGCGAGCATCACCGAGCGTCACGTCCGGCATCAGCTCGGTGACGTAGGTGCGATTGCCGCGCCGCTCCACCACGCCTAGCGACACGAGCCCCTGGATGGCTTCGCGCACCGAGGTTCGTGCCACACCGAACTGGTCGCACAGCGTGCGCTCCGAGGGCATCTGGCTGCCGGATGGAAGCTCGCCAGCGTGGATGCTCTCGAGGAGGGCGCTGCGCACCTCTTCCGAGAGCGTGCGGCGGGTGATCGGCACGAAGTTGGCCGTCATGGTCAGCTCCGCGACTCCGTGGAGGCACCGAAGCGCTGCTTGTCGGCCGTCAGATCGAGCGGCCTGATGATCGCCTGGTCTTCGTCGTCACCCCAGAGCTCGGGCGGGGTGAGCCACATGACCTCGAACTCGATGCCGTCTGGGTCGCGGGCGTAGAGGCTCTTGTTGACCGCGTGGTCGCTGGCTCCCTCCAGCGCACCGGCGGACTGCAGGCGCTGGCGCAACTCGTCGAGCTCCGCCAGGGTCGGCACCTCCCAAGCAAGGTGGTAGAGACCGACCGATCCGCGCCCCGCAGGTGACGGCGATGCGTCTGCGCCCACTGTGAAGAACGCGATGTCGTGGTGGTTGGACGAGCCGGGCGCGCGCATGAAGGCATACCGGTTGAGGTCGTCGTGCACGATCTCGCGAAAGCCAAGGACCTCCTCGTAGAAGCGCACCGACCGGCTCGCGTCTCGCACGTACAGCACCGCGTGGTTCATTCGACTAATCGGCACCGGCCCCCCGATCTCAGCTCCGGCCTCAACTGGCCAGTGGTCTGACCGTAAGACCATCACTGATGCGGTTCAACGGGCGGTGTGACCGAAGGCACGCGCCGATCGCTGTTCCCGGGCACAAGCCCACAGAGTCCCAACGGGACATCTCGGAACGACCGGGCGGAACGCTCAGCGCCAGGGCCAACTGGCGCGATCAGGCAGGCCCGATCGGCCCGTGATGCGCTCCCCCGCGAGCTGAGCCTCCCGGTACAGACGCTCCTCGTCGATGGTCGTCAGCCGGTATCCGTCCACCACCTTGCGACCGTCGACGAAGACGGTGTGCACGCTGCGGCCGTCGGCGGACCAGACGAGCTGGTTGGCGATGTTGTGCAACGGAGTCCACTCGGGCCGATCGCGGTCGTGCAGGACGAGATCCGCTCGCTTGCCGACCTCGATGGATCCGATCTCGTCCTGCGCGAGCAGGGCGCGGGCACCGCCCAGCGTGGCCATCTCGAATGCCTGCTCGGCCGGAAACATTGTGGGGTCGCGGCGCGCGTCCTTGAACAGCCCGGCCACGAGGTAGGTAGCCCTCATCAGGTCGCCGTAGTTGGAAGCGTTGTTGCCGTCGATGCCGATCGTGACGTTCACGCCTGCCTGGGCCATCTCGGGCATCCGCCCGATCTGCGTCACCCCGTAGGAGACCTTTAGCGCGGTCGTCGGGCAGTGGGCGACGCTGCACTCGTGCTCGGCCAGGAGCTCGATCTCGTGGTCGTCCACGTGGACGCAGTGAGTGATGACAGTGTTGGGTCCCAGCACTCCGAGCTCGGCGAGATGCTCGATGGGCCGGCGACCGAACTGGGCGAGGAA
>DATCYH010000285.1:0-3290 GCA_036570405.1 Nocardioides sp. | reverse complement strand
TGGAGCAGGATGATCCGGCCGGTGCCGACGTCCTCGCCATCGACTGTGACGTCAGCACTCAGGGCGCTGGCATGGGGGGCGATCCGCTGCGGTGCCGGCATGGACTCGCAGAAGACCTCCGGTCGCAACCGGGCGGACTTCATGCTCTCGACTGCCACCCGGAATCCCTCGGGCAGTGAGCCCGCACCAGAACCGGGGTGCGTCTCTTGACGGACCACCATGCCAGCCAGCGTACGGCGCTCGAGACTCTCGCCGATGTGTGCCACGCCGCCTGACCTGCGAAGATTCGGCTTGTGACCACGATGCAGCGCAATCCCGGACTCGACGACTCCGCCTTCCTCAAGGCCGCCCGCGGCGAGGCAGTGCCACACACGCCGGTCTGGTTCATGCGCCAGGCCGGACGCTCGCTCCCGGAATATCTCAAGGTCCGTGAGGGCATCGGGATGCTCGAGTCCTGCATGAATGCGGACCTGATCACGGAGATCACCCTGCAGCCGGTCCGCCGCTATGGCGTGGACGCGGCCATCTTCTTCTCCGACATCGTGCTGCCGCTCAAGGCCGTCGGCGTCGACCTTGAGATCAAGCCTGGCGTCGGTCCCGTCGTGGCCGAGCCCGTGCGCACGCTCGAGGACGTGCAGCGCATCCCCGACCTGACCCCGGAGCACGGTCCCTACATCACCCAGGCCGTGGGCAACCTGGTCGCCGAGCTCGGCGCCACCCCGCTGATCGGTTTCGCCGGCGCCCCGTTCACGGTGGCGTCCTACCTGGTCGAAGGTGGTCCGTCGAAGGAGCACGCGAAGACCAAGGCAATGATGTTCGGCGCACCTGAGGTGTGGGACGCCTTGATGCGCAAGATCGCCGGCATCGCGACCGCCTACCTCGAGGTCCAGGTCGCGGCTGGGGCCTCGGCGGTCCAGCTCTTCGACTCCTGGGCTGGCGCGCTGACCCCGGCCGACTACACCGAGCACGTGATGCCGCATTCCACCCGGGTGCTCGAGGGGGCCGGGACGCTCGGCGTACCCCGAATCCACTTCGGTGTCGGAACCTCCAACCTGCTCACGCTGATGGGCGAGGCCGGCGCCGACGTGGTCGGCGTCGACTGGCGTACACCGTTGGCCGACGGCATCGCGCGGGTGGGGGATCGCGGCGTGCAGGGCAACTTGGACCCGACGCTGGTCTTCGCGCCGACAGACGTGATGCTGGCCCGGGCCGGGGAGATCATCGAGGCCGGGCGGGCGGCCAAGGGTCACATCTTCAACCTCGGACACGGTGTCATCCCGACCACCGACCCGGACCAGCTCAAGCGGCTGACGGAGTTCGTGCAGGCCTACCCGCTCGCCTGAACCGGCGCCACAGCATCCGGGACGGCCACCCGACAAGGAGGGCCAGCACAGCGAAGGGGAGTAGCGCACCGACGGTGCCGGCCATTGCTCTGCCCAGCGTGGACAGGGCGTCCCAGCCTCCGATCAGGCCGCCGACGAAGGCACTGTGCTCCTCGTCCTCCTTCTCTTCAGGGGCGGAGGTGTGCGCGATGTTGACCGTGATGGTCGACATCGAGGTCTGGTCCTTGAGCCAGGTCTGCTGCTGCTTGAGGGAGTCAAGGTTGGCCTGACGAGTGGAGAGCTCGGACTCGATCCGCACGATCTGGGCGATGTCGTCGGCCTGGGCGAGCAGCACCTCGATCCGCTTCAGACTCTTCTCCTGGGCGCGGATCCGCACGTCGTTGTCGATCACCTGGGTGGTGACGTCCTCCTCGCTGCGGGTGGCGCGGGCGAGCTCGGCCAGGTCGCCGATCTCCTTCATCGCCTTGTCGAAGTGCTTCTGGGGGACCCGCACGACCAGGCGACTCGTGGCCGCCTTGCCCTGGTCGTCGGTGGTCGTCTCCTCCTCACCGATGCTGCCGCCCAGGGTGTCGACCTGCTCCTGGACGTCGAAGCGGGTGCGGTCGACGTCCTTGCTGCGCAAGGAGACGGTGCCGGTGCTGATGATGGCGGGGCCGGTGGTGTCCCGTTCCTCCTTGGTGGCGCCTCCCGCGGCGCGTTGCGGTTCAGCGCTCAGTGCCGATTCGGCCATGTGTGTATCGGAGGTGCCCTGGGTCGCTGCGGCGGGCTCACTCTGCTCGCTGGTATCACCCGAGCCGTCGCCCGATGAGCACCCGCCGACAGCGAGGAGTGCGGTGGCGGCAAGGACTGCGGCGTACTTCCGGGTCGTCTTCATGTGAGTACGACGTCGCCACGACGGGCTCGGTTCCAGAACGGCTTGTGTCCAACTACGGCAGTTCGCACCGAGGCGTCCGCCTCTGAGCGTGGCGAGTGCGGTGGGCGCACTGAACTGCCGTAGTTCGTAGCGGGGTCGCCGGTTTGGTACGGGTGTCTACGTCTTCTTGGTCGCCTTGCCCCGGAACATGTCGTGATCGCCGCTCGCGGCAACAATCGTCGTATACGTGGACAAAGTCGGTGGTGGCGAAGAGAGATGGTTGGGTGCCCCCCGATGCGAATGACGTGATAGCACGCGCCATTAGCTGCGGTTCTTCACAGCGGGGCGGGGTGCGGAAGAGGGGGTGCGTGGGCCCTCCTGCCGGGCACAATGGCGCGTATGAGCCGCACCGACGCCACGAGCACGACCCGGCAGACCCCTGTCAGCCTCGATGGCGGGACGTCGACCTGGGTTCTCACCGCGTGGGTCGGCTTGGTCGTCGCGACCCCGTGCCACCTGGCGTGGCAGGCTCTGGCTTCGGCTGTCCGTCAACTGCTGGCCTGGCGCGGGAGGCCAGCTTCGGCCTGACCCGCACGTGAGCGGATACCTCTTGGCGCCCACTTCGGGAACGCACTCCGGTCACACCCCAATCGGATTGGGGGACCACACGCCGACGCTCACCCTCGAATCAGCAGGCGACCACGCTCGACCGAGGATGGCCCCTACGGCTGCGAGGCGCCGTACTGCTGGTCGAGCCAGGCGATGCGAGCCGTGAGCCACCCCTCGAGGTGCGCGACCTCGGCGACCCAGGATCCCTTGAGCACCGTGGAGTCGGCCTGCTCCATGAAGGTCAGCGTCAGCGGTTGTCCAGCACCGCCACTCGCGACCGGTGCGAAGTTGCGATCCGCCGCTCCGCTGACCGTCTCGGCCCGGGCAGCGACGTACGCCGGGACGCCGTGCACGGCGGGGGAGACCTCGCGCCAGCGTGCGGCGACCTTCTCCCGGAACCATGGGTCGGCCAGCATCCGGATCAGCCAGTGGCCACGCGGGTCGTCGATCTGGCTGAGGTCGAAGCCCTCGGTGATCCAGTTGCG
>DATCYH010000284.1:0-6067 GCA_036570405.1 Nocardioides sp. | reverse complement strand
GCAGGCCCGCCACCTCTCCGGTGGCGGGCCTGCTGCCGTCCGTGGACATCTCAGTCCCGCACCTGCATGGAGTACGCCGCTGCGAGTGCCCGGCGCAGAGCCGCGTCGTTGCGGTGGGCCAGGGATGCCTGCACCTTGTCGTGGGCTTCCATGCGGGGAGTGACCCCGAAGGTCTCCGGATGCGCTGCGGTGAGCTCGTCGCGCAGCTCGCGGGCGCAGCGAATGGTCAAGGTGTCGAAGTCCTCGAGACGGGCGACGAGGCGATTGTCGACGTGCCACGCCGGACGGTCGGCGCTGCCCTTGCGGCGGCACCGCGGCATGGCCTCGAGGAAGGTGCCGACCTGCTCCGCGTCCATGCTCTCGAGACTATGCCCCCGGTGTGGACAGCACCGTGCGGTGCGCCTGGTCGAGGACTCCGGGCAGGCGGTCGGAGAGTTCGTCGAGCCCCATCTCGTGGGCTGTTGTGACTGCTCGGTCGAGGACTCCGGGTGTCAGGGTCGCCGGGGTGTTCGCGATGGCCGCAAGTGCGTCGTCGTCCAGCGTCGACAAGGCGGGCAGGACCGTACCCCACGCGTCGTGCTCGTGCAGTGAGAGCGCGAACCCGTCGCGCCCGGCCTCGTCGAGGGCCACGATCAGGGGGACGAGACGGCTGCGGCTCCCCTCGGAGACCTGGGAGACCAGGGTGATGGCATCGGCATACGCCCCGGTCTCGTGGGCGGCCCGGATGGACTCGACGAGCAGCTCCTCATCGATGCGTGCGACCAGGACGTCGAGCGCTGCGCTGTCGTCTGCATGGAGCGCCACCGCCAACAGATCGGGGCCCGTTGCGGCTTCCACGACCTGCAAGGCGACTTCGGGTGCGATCACCGAGATGAACCTGCCGAGGGTCAGGTGCTCGCCGCGCTCGAGCAGTCGCCTGCCCACGTCGACCACGAGTGCTTCCGGCAGTCCGTCCAGGATCGGCTCGGCGCGCACCGGGTCGAGCGCGATGCTGACTTCCATCAGGTAGTCGGACGTCAGGCTGCCAGCAAGCTTCACCGCGATTTTCGGGTCCATGCAGGCGGCGACCCGGGCGGCCAGCATCGGGCCGAGGGCGAGCTGGGCGATCTTCGCCGCCAACGGGGCTGGCACGGAGGTCGCGAGCTTGCCCACCCTGCGGAACCGGGACTCGTGACGCCGGAACAACGCTTCGCCGAGCGCCGTACGGACCTGTCGGATCGCCTCCGGGTCGTGGCCGGAGAGGAACGCGAGCTCGTCGTGGTGCACCCCGAGCACCTGGGCCAGCTTGAAGCTCTCGACGCGACCGGCCAGCGAGGGCGTCATCGTTCGCCGCCGAAGAGCACGGCCCTGGCGCGGCCGCGCAGGGGCCGTGGGATCGCATTGACCGTTGCCTTCAGACCGACCTCGACCGCTCTCTCCTCGCGCGCGAAGGCATCATCGATCAACGTCACGAGCCGTGCGACCTCCTCCGACGGTACGTCGTCCAGCCCGGCCAGGGCGTCGGCCGGGAGGTCCAGTCGTGAGGCCAGGTCGTTGATGTCTGCCATGGGAATCCTCTTCCGGGGATGGAGATCGCGGCTCACCGTACTCCGCCGTGAGAGGTTCCGGCGCGATCCTCGATAGGTTGTCCGCATGATCGTCGCCTTCAGCATCTCGCCCGTCTCGGCGGACGGAACCGGCAGCGTGACCGACGCCGTCGCCGCCGCCGTCCGGGTGGTCCGCGAGTCCGGCCTGCCCAACGAGACCAACTCGATGTTCACCAACATCGAGGGGGAGTGGGACGAGGTGATGGCAGTGGTCAAGGCCGCCGTGGATGCCGTTGCCGAGGTCTCGCCGCGCGTCGGGCTCGTGCTCAAGGCCGACATCCGTCCCGGTCACGTGGGACAGCTGCAGGCCAAGGTCGATCGCGTCGAGGCGGCGTTGGAGTGAGAGCGCTGCGGACCGTACTGGCCCTGCTGATCGCCGGCGTGCTGGTCTGTGGCGCCATCGTCCTTCCGCTGCTGGCGCGATCCGACGACAAGGGTGCCGGGCGGATGGGTGCTGCGAACGGGGAGGTGGGCCCGGTGGACACCAATGACCTGGCTGCAGTGCAGAAGTATGAGCAGCCCTCGATCCAGCACACCCCCGAGGCCGTGGACTATCCGCAGTCCCCGCCGGTGGGCGGGAACCACGACGGTGAGTGGCTCGAGTGTGGTGCCTATGACGAGCAGGTGCGCGAGGAGAATGCAGTGCACGCCCTCGAGCACGGAACGGTGTGGATCACCTATGACTCCTCACTGTCGGACTCGGACGTCGCGAAGCTGGCCGAGATGCTGCCGGACGAGGGCATCCTCTCGCCCAACGACGACCAGTCGGCGCCGGTGATCATCACCGTCTGGGGGACCCAGCTGCGTCTGGCAGGGGCGGATGACAGTCGGATCCAGCTCTTCCTCGACGCCTATGGCCACGGCGAGACCGCGCCGGAACCGATGGCGAGCTGCCACGGCGGTGTGCAGCGCTTCGAGAGCGAGGACGGCTCGGCGGCGTGACCATTCATCGAACAAATGTTCGATAAGATGTGGTCATGTCCTCCTATGTCGCACCACCGGGCTGGCCCAGCCAGGTCCGTCCGCCCGACGCCCCGATGTGGGAGCGCACGGCGGAGAACTGGCTGTTGGACATCAGCCCGCCCGAGTTCCGCTCCTATCCAGTCCTGCGTCGCCACCCGGTGGTGCTGGCCCGTTTCGCGGTGCTCCACGTCGAGGCCAGCCAGCTCGCCTGCAATCGAGGGCTGAGCCAGGCACGTGCGGAGCTGCGTGACGTGGCCGACCTGGACGTCGTGGAGGCCGCGGTGCAGGCGTGGCACGCCGAGTCTGCTCGTCTGCTCGGCGTACGCCGGGCGGTCGGGCTGGTCGAGGAGGCGATCCGCGGTCGCCGGTTCCGGGCGCGCCTGTGAGTCGGCTCCGCTCGTCAGGGCAGTAGCCTGCCCCCATGCGTCGATTCGCCAGCGTCCTCCTCGTCGACCGACGAGGCTGGTTGCTGCTGCAGGAACGCGACGAGTTCCCCGAGATCGACCCCGAGTGCTGGGGCTGCCCGGGCGGGCACATGGAGGAGGGGGAGACTGCCCTCGACGCCGCCCATCGCGAGTTCGCCGAGGAGACCGGTGTCGTCCTCCCCGAGGGCACCCTGCGCCACTGGCGTGACCTGGCGGTGCGCCATGCCGGACGCGAGGACGACGACCGGGTCCATCTCTTCCTGGCTCCGACCGACCTCACCGACACCGACGTGACCTGCATGGAGGGCCGGCAGATCCTCTTCGTCGACCCGGCTACAGTGCCCGGCCTCCCGCTCACCCGGGCGGCAGCCCTGGCCCTGCCCGACTTCCTCGCCTCCACCGACTATCGCTCGTTGTTCGAGCACCGGGAGACCCAATGACCCTCACTGTGATCCCTGTCCCCGGACCCGGCGCCGAGGACGTCGTCGTGGCCACCTCCGGTCCCGACGAGGGCGCCGTATTCACCGGCACCGAAGACGGCAGCATCTTCCGGATCAGCCACGACGGCATCCGGATCGACCGGGTCGCCGAGACCGGAGGCCGGCCGCTGGGCATCGAGCTCCTGCCGGACGGTGCCCTGCTGGTCTGCGACGCGCACGCCGGCCTGTTGCGGGTCGACCCCCGGGACGGGGCCCTCGAGACCTTGGCCGACTCCGCCGAGGGTGTGCCCTTCGTCTTCTGCAACAACGCAGCCGTCGCGCGCGAGGGCGGGATCTGGTTCTCCGACAGCTCCACCCGATTCGGGGTCGAGCGCTGGAAGGACGACCTGGTCCAGAACACCCGCACCGGTCGACTGCTGCACCTCGCCGAAGGTGCCCGTGAACCAGAGGTGGTGCTCGATGACCTCGCCTTCGCCAACGGCGTGGCGCTGGCCGAGGACGAGTCCTTCGTCGCGGTCGCCGAGACGGCCGCGCGCACCGTCGTACGCCACTGGCTGAGCGGTGAGCGCGCCGGGCAACGTGACTTCCTGGTCCAGGACCTGCCCGGCTATCCGGACAACATCGCTCGGGGCAGTGACGGCCTGATCTGGGTGACCATCGCGTCCCCGCACGACCCGGTGGTGGACCGGCTGCAGTCCGGACCCCTGTGGCTGCGCCGTGCCGCGACCCGCCTTCCCGTAGCACTCCAGCCGAAGCCCAAGCGGACGGTGCGGGTGCAGGCGTACGACGTCTCGGGACGGCTGGTGCGCGACCTCGACCTGGACACGCCCGACTTCCACATGGTCACCGGCGTGCGCGAGCACGAGGGAAGGATCTGGCTCGGCAGCCTGCACGAGCCGGCGATCGCAGTCGTCGACTCCTGACACGTCACGCCTTGCGTCTATGCTCGTTGGACACCTTTGTTGCACCGGAGATGGGAGAACCGCACGCATGAGCTATCTGGAGTCGATCTCGACCCCCAGTGACCTGCGTGCCCTCGACCCGGGCGAGTTGGACGGACTGGCCGCGGAGATCCGCGATCTCCTGATCCGCACCGTGGCCACGAACACCGGTCACCTCGGGCCGAACCTCGGCGTGGTCGAGCTGACCCTCGCCATCCACCGGGTCTTCGAGAGCCCGAAGGACAAGGTCGTCTTCGACACCGGTCACCAGTCCTACGTGCACAAGCTGATCACCGGACGCGCCGGCCAGTTCGGCACCCTGCGCCGCGAGGGTGGCCTCAGCGGCTACCCGAGCCAGGCGGAGTCCGAGCACGACCTGGTCGAGAACTCCCACGCCTCGACCTCGCTCTCCTATGCCGATGGGCTGGCCAAGGCCTTCGCGATCAAGGGTGAGGATCGCCACGTGGTCGCCGTGATCGGCGACGGTGCCCTGACCGGCGGGATGGCGTGGGAGGCGCTGAACAACATCGCGATCGCCCACGACAGTCGCCTGGTGATCGTGGTCAACGACAACGAGCGTTCCTACACGCCGACCATCGGCGGCCTGGCCACCGCGCTCACCACCCTGCGGACCAACCCGCGCTACGAGCAGGTGCTCGACCAGGTCAAGCGCCGGCTCAACGCGGTTCCCGGCGTCGGCCCGGCCGCCTATGACGCGCTGCACGCGATGAAGAAGGGGGTCAAGGACGCCCTCGCACCGCAGGGACTGTTCGAGGACCTCGGCCTGAAGTACGTCGGCCCCGTCGACGGCCACGACCGGGTTGCCATGGAGCAGGCCCTCACCCGGGCCAAGCGCTTCAACGGGCCGGTCATCGTGCACGCGATCACCCGCAAGGGCCAGGGCTATGACCCGGCCGTGCGACACGAGGCCGACCAGTTCCACGCCCCCGGGCCCTTCGACGTGCAGACCGGGATCGAGAAGCCGAAGGACCGGATCTGGACCGACTACTTCGCCGACGAGATGGTGCGGATCGGTCGACGCCGTGAGGACATCGTGGCGATCACCGCCGCAATGATGCACCCCGTGGGCCTGCACCGCTTCGCGGAGGAGTTCCCGAACCGGACCTTCGACGTCGGCATCGCCGAGCAGCATGCGGCCACGTCCGCTGCAGGGCTGGCGATGGGTGGCCTGCACCCGGTCGTCGCGCTCTATGCCACGTTCCTCAACCGGGCCTTCGACCAGGTCCTGCTCGACGTCGCACTGCACAAGTGCGGGGTCACCTTCGTCCTCGACCGCTCCGGCGTCACCGGGGACGACGGCGCGAGCCACAACGGCATGTGGGACATGTCGATCCTGCAGGTCGTGCCGGGCCTGCGCCTGGCCGCCCCCCGTGACCGCACCCGATTGGTCGAGCTGCTCAACGAGGCCGTCGACGTCGACGACGCACCCACCGTGGTGCGCTTCCCGAAGGGGCCGCCGCCCGACGACATCGAACCGGTCGGCCGGTCCGGCAACGCCGACATCCTCGTCCGCGAGGGCGAGCACGACGTCCTGATCGTGGCCGTGGGCTCGATGGCCACTGTCGCCGTCGACGTGGCCGGGCGTCTCGAGGCGCAGGGCATCGGCGTCACGGTCATCGACCCGCGCTGGGTCAAGCCCGTGGACCCGGCGATCGTCGAGCTCGCCCGCGAGCACCGGCGGGTGGTCACCC
>DATCYH010000283.1:0-3251 GCA_036570405.1 Nocardioides sp. | reverse complement strand
GAGAGGGACTTCTCGACCAGGTACCCGGTCAGGTACTCGACTCCCCGGGTCGACCCGAACTCGGCCCAGACGTAGGCACCGAATGCCAGCGGCAAGGCGACGTAGAAGATCGACCATCCCACGGCCTCGCGCATCGAGACGTCGTGCGGCCGGCGCGTGACGACGAAGTCGAGCGCGAGCAAGGCGATGACACCGCCGATCGTCGCGGCCCACAGCATCGGCGTTCCGATCGTCTCCAAGTTCCTGCTCGGGCCTGCCGCAAGCACGACGGGGCCTATGGGAGTCACGTTTTTCAACCTCCTATTGGTGCCATGGCCGGCCCACGATACGGCGCGGCGATCCGTCCTCCCCCGGCGCCACTGGCGGGGTAACTTGACACTACCCTCTCTCAGTCGTCTCATGCGTTCGGCACCGCGCGTCGGCGCCTGGCTCACTGCCACGCACTGCGGACGCGGAGCGCTAACTAGATGAATGCTCAGGCACGTTGGTCGAGATCGTGCGACGGCACGGTTTGGTCCGTAGATGGGCGAAGGCCTCCCCGGTGTGGAGTGGAGCCGTCTAAGCCTCGATCCACCGATGGGCCGGGTTGGGATGAGTTGATCGTGGCCGTCGTGGGGTGAGGGCGCCGAGACGTGACGGTCCGCCGGACCTATGTGTCCGGGGTGTTCCACTGGGTGTCCTCGGTCGCGCAGCGGGGCTGCTGGGTGGTCAGGCCGCGAGGTAGGAGGGCGGGTCGCTGACCCGGTCGAACAGTGCTGTCCGGGCGGTCTCCCAGGGCCAGGCTTGTGGCAGATGCAGGGTGACCCGGCGGGCGGAGGTCGCGACCCGTGCCGGCACCGTGATCAGCTTGCGACGGATCGTCGCGGTGGTGGCCTTCGTCAGCTGCGGGTCGGTCAGGCTGGCTGCAGCACGGGTGAGGTTGAACGCGATGACCGCGAGCACCAGCCAGCCCGCGTTGGCGGTGAACACCCCCCGACGGCAGGTGCGCCAGAACGGCGCCTTTGAGGTCGGCGTGAACCTGCTCGATGACCGCATGCCCACGATGGGTCTTGTCCGCGACGACGGTATCCAGCACGTCGGGGTCGGAGGTGGTGAAGAACGCGTGGAACCGCCAGGTGTCGAACAGGGTGTCCTGGCCAGCGGCCTTATTCTTCTCGGCGTTGAAGTCCGGGATCCATCGGACCACGAGCCGGCCCGGGACGGGGTCGGTCTTCGTCTGTGCGGCGAACGCGGTGAAGTCGATCTCGGCGACCTCGGCCCGTGAGATCCACCGCTGGCTGGCCTCGTCGAAGACGGCGTCGGTGTACTCGATGGTGGTCCACGCATCGTCGCCGATGGTGGTGATCGCGGCCTTGACCCGCTTGTCCATCCGCACGGTCACCGACACCGCGGCCCCACCGGACAGTGCAGCGTGCACTGGGCCGCGGCCATAGAACGCCGAGTCCATCCGCACCAGGTGCTCTGCGCCACACATTCCCCGCTGTTGGCGGCCCTGCCGGATGCCCGGATCCTTGAGGTTGGACCCTGGGGGATCCGCGAGGCAGTTTGGGAGGAACTTGAGCTCGTCACCCATTGGCGGGGCTACTTGGAGGCACCCATGAGATACCTGCGGCACGTCATCGAGACTGACTGACGTCGGGCCATCTCAAGCCCTTCGGGACTGTGCAGGTCGACCGCTCGCGAGGCGCGGATCTGGCGCGTTGGGGGCGGGCACGCTCGCCCGACCATGGCCGCGATCCGCGCGCATGTTCCGAGTGAGGATCGGCTTGTGGTCACGCTCCGCGTGACGATCCGCTTGTGGCACGCTCCCGCGTGCCGATTGGGTTGCGGCGTAAGCCGCCGTCGCATGGCCGAGCATTCGCCATCGAACTGAAGTGGCGGGGGCGTCCCTGGGCTGGGGCACCGCGCACCTACGCCGGCCTCGAGCGACGTCGACCTGGCCCCTCCTCCGAACTTCGTTCGTGGCGAGTCGACCGCACTGAACGATGCATAGCCGATGCACCGCACAAGCAAAACGGCCCGCGATCTGCGTTTCCGCAGGCCACGGGCCGTTTCTGGATGCTCCCCCGGTTGGACTCGAACCAACAACCCTCCGGTTAACAGCCGAATGCTCTGCCAGTTGAGCTACAGGGGATCGCTAGGCAGCCTGGGAAGAATAGCAAGGACGTCGCGGGCTTGCGAAATCAGCCCGGTGCTCAGCGCAGTCCGGTCTCCTCGAGCGCCTTGGCCAGACCGAGGTCGGCGAGACGACGTACCTCCGGATCGTCGGGATCCACGCCCTCGTCGAACTCATAGACCCACGTCAACGCACGGTCGCCACCCGGCGCACGGCGAGCGATCACCTTCACGCCGCGGCGACCGCGGATCGGGACGTGACGTTGC
This sequence comes from Nocardioides sp., assembly GCA_036570405.1. Taxonomy (GTDB): domain Bacteria; phylum Actinomycetota; class Actinomycetes; order Propionibacteriales; family Nocardioidaceae; genus Nocardioides. The sequence continues at coordinate 869 of DATCYH010000283.1, read as the reverse complement.
AACACGACACTGGCTGTGACCCGCTCGCGAACCAGTTCGAGCAGCCGGCCGGGCTCGGCAAGGGTGAGCTCGTGGACCGGTCGGGCCGCACCCCAGGTGCCGACCTCGACGACGCTCAGCACGCCACTGTCGTTGTCCCAGTCGGCCTTCTCGACCTGCTCCCACGGGATCCGAACCAGGCCGTCATCGGACGAGATGTAGAACGCATCGCGAGTGCCCACGACGACTGCCCCCGACTCTGCCATGCATCCCGCCAAAGCCTTCTCCCCCGCAGCCACCGGCGCGGCGCGGACCGGGGCGGGCAGTGCGCGAGACCGCCACCTCATGCCTGCCACCTCATGTCTGGGGCCCCATCGCTTTCTCACGCAGAGTACGTCGCTGCTGCTCGAGGGTGACCAGTTCCCCGAACAGCCGTTGGTGCTCGGTTGCCTGCTCGGTCGGGCTGGTGCGCTGCAGCCGGCTCTTCAGGTCCGCGATCCGTCGCAGCACGGTGAGCTCCTGGAGCCGATAGACGTGTGCGTGCACATAGGCGGTGTCCGGCTCCTTGTGCGAGAGCAGCGGTTCTACGCTGAGCGCGCTGAGTGCCGAGGAGACGGCCGGGTCGACGGCGGAGTCGCGGAGCCTCACCGCCCATCCGGTGCCTGCCGACTCGGGTCCACCGGAGGCGGCGATGATCTCCCAGACCCCGCGGTAGGTGGGATGGGTGAAGTCCTCGGGCCCCACGTCCTTGGCCGAGCGGACCACGACCTCGGGGTGGTGCAGGACCAGCTTGAGCGTCTCGCGCTCGAGGGCGAACCGGGGGTCGCGCAGGTTGGGGAGCGGCGGCGCCGCGGGTCGCTCGTCGCCCTGCGCATGATTTCGACCCAGCG
>DATCYH010000282.1:0-5139 GCA_036570405.1 Nocardioides sp. | reverse complement strand
CCGAGCTTCGCCTCGCGCTCGGCATAGGCCGCCTGGGCGTCCGCCTGGAGCTCGCTGATCATCTCGGTGCGCGACAGCGCGGCCCGGCCACCGGCACGCTCCTCGATCTCGTCGAGGGTGATCGTGATCGGGTAGAGCTGCTTGAGCGCGACCCACAGCGCCTCGAGGTCCCATTCCTCCGCGAAGCCCTCCGTGGCGCCGTTGACGTAGCCCTCGATGACGTCGTCGATGAAGGTGAGCATCTGGTCCTTGAGGTCCGCACCCTCGAGGACCTCGCGCCGCTCGTCATAGATGACGTGGCGCTGGCGGTCCATCACGTCGTCATACTTCAGGACGTTCTTGCGGGACTCGAAGTTCTGGGCCTCGAGCTGCGACTGGGCGCTGGCGATCGAGTTGGTGACCCGCTTGTGCTCGATCGGCACGTCGTCCGGGATCTTGAGCACGGTGAGCATCCGGTCGACCATGTCGGCCTTGAACAGTCGCATCAGCTCGTCCTGGAGCGAGAGGTAGAACCGCGACTCCCCCGGGTCCCCCTGACGGCCGGAACGACCGCGGAGCTGGTTGTCGATGCGGCGCGACTCGTGGCGCTCGGTGCCGACGACGTAGAGGCCACCGGCCTCCTTCACCTCGTCGTGCTCGGCCTTGACCTGCTCCTTGATGCGCGCGAGCGTGGGCTCCCACTCGGCTTCGTACTGCTCGGCGGTGTCCCCGATCGGCTCGATGCCCTTCCTACGGAGCTCCTCGTCGGCAAGGAACTCCACCGAGCCACCGAGCATGATGTCGGTGCCTCGACCGGCCATGTTCGTGGCGACCGTGACCGCGCCCTTGTGGCCGGCCATCGCGACGATCCGCGCCTCGTCGGCGTGCACCTTCGCGTTCAGCACACTGTGCGGGATGTTGCGCTTCTTGAGCAGCGTGGACAGGCGCTCGGACTTCTCCACCGAGACGGTGCCGATCAGCACCGGCTGGCCCTTGGCGTGGCGCTCCGCGATGTCGTCCGCGACCGCCTCGAACTTGGCGTCCTCGGTGCGGTAGACGAGGTCGGGCTGGTCCTTGCGCTGCATCGGCTTGTTGGTCGGGATCGGGACGACGCCGAGGTTGTAGATCTTGTCGAACTCGCTGGCCTCGGTCATCGCCGTACCGGTCATCCCGGAGAGCTTCTTGTACAGGCGGAAGTAGTTCTGCAGGGTGACCGTGGCGAGGGTCTGGTACTCCTCGCGGACGGTCACGCCCTCCTTGGCCTCGATGGCCTGGTGAAGCCCGTCGTTGTAGCGACGACCGGCGAGCATCCGGCCGGTGTGCTCGTCGACGATCAGGACCTCGCCGTCCATCACGACATATTCCTTGTCCTTGCGGAACAGCTCCTTGGCCTTGATGGAGTTGTTCATGAAGGAGATCAGCGGCGTGTTGACCGAGTCATAGAGGTTCTCGATGCCGAGGTGGTCCTCGACGGTGGTGATGCCCGACTCGAGCACGGAGATGGTGCGCTTCTTCTCGTCGACCTCGTAGTCCACGTCGCGGGTCATCGCCCGCGCGATCTTCGCGAACTCGGCATACCAGCGGACCTCGTCCTGGGTCGGTCCGGAGATGATCAGCGGGGTGCGGGCCTCGTCGATCAGGATCGAGTCGACCTCATCGACGATGGCGAAGCCGTGACCACGCTGGACACAGTCCTCGATGCTGGCCGCCATGTTGTCGCGCAGGTAGTCGAAGCCGAGCTCGTTGTTGGTGCCGTAGGTGACATCGCAGGCATAGGCCTCGCGACGCTCGGCGGGTCGCATCGACGGCAGGATCACGCCGGTGGTCAGGCCGAGGAAGTGGTGGATGCGGCCCATCATCTCGGACTGGAACTTGGCCAGGTAGTCGTTGACGGTGACCACGTGGACGCCCTGTCCGGCAAGGGCGTTGAGATAGGCCGGCAGGGTCGCGACCAGGGTCTTGCCCTCACCGGTCTTCATCTCGGCGATGTTGCCCTTGTGCAGTGCCGCACCACCCATGATCTGGACGTCGTAGTGGCGCTGGCCGATTACCCGGTTGGCCGCCTCGCGGACCGTCGCGAAGGCCTCCGGCATGATGTCGTCGAGGGTCTCGCCGTTCGCCAGTCGCTCCTTGAACTCTGCAGTCATCCCGCGGAGCTCGTCGTCGCTCATCTTGACGAAGTCGTCCTCGATGGCGTTGACGGCCTTGGCGATCGCCTCGAGCTCGCGAAGGATCTTGCCCTCGCCGATGCGGAGGATCTTGTCGAGGATGGCAGGCACGAGGAGGAACTCCCTGGGTAGATGGTCGAGCCGGCAACAGGGCCAGTCAGCCCCACGCCGCAGGCCATGCTACCCACGAGACCAAGATTCGATGCGGTCGAGGCACGCTTCCTCAGCGACTTCTCAGTAGCCGACCCAGCCGCTGCGCGTGTAGTCCAGGATGGCCGGATCCAGGAGGGTCGAGACCTCGCCCGGTCGGTCGGCGCGGTCGGGCGGGAAGACGGTTGCCGCCCGCAGCACCTCGGGGCTGGCGAAGCGCAGCCCGGCCGGGCGGTCGGCGGGCAGGGCCAGCTCGCTCGGGCCGTGGGTCGCCAGCACGAACCCCCAGTCGCCGAAGGACGGAACGTCGACATGGAAGGGCACGGTGGACAGGCCGGTGGCGGCGAGGGTACGGCGTACGCACCAGAAGGCGTCGGCGGCGAAGAACGGGCTCCCCGACTGCACCACCATCCGCCCGTCGCGGGCCAGCATCGGGCGCAGCATCGCGTAGAGCTCTTGGGAGTAGAGCTTGGCGGTCGCGGTGGAGTCGGGGTCCGGGAAGTCGACGATGATCGCGTCGAAGCGCTCGCTGTCGTTGTTGTCGCGGACCCAGGTGAAGGCGTCCGCCGAGGTCCGGGCCACCCGGGGGTCGTCGAAGGAGTGCCGATTGAGGCTGCTGATCGGCTCGAAGGTGCGGGCCAGGTCGGTCACCGCCGGATCGAGGTCGACCAGGCGCACCTCGTCGACGTCGTCATACTTCAGCACCTCCCGCAGCGCCAGCCCGTCGCCACCGCCGAGGACCAGCACCCGGCGGTGCGCCCCGGCCATCGCCGGGTGGACCAGCGCCTCGTGGTAGCGATATTCGTCGACCGAGGAGAACTGCAGGTCCCCGTCCAGGAAGAGCCTGACGTCCGAGCGCTCGGGGCCAACGATGCCGCCACGGGTCACCACGATGTCCTGGTACGCCGACCGCTCGGCGTGGATGATCGGGTCGCGGTAGAGCAGCTGACGCGCGGTCGCCTCGAACTCCGAGGCCTTCCACGCCATCGTGGCCAACAGGGCCAGGACCAGCGCACACACGACGCTGGCCTGTACCAGCCGGCGCCGGGGGCGGCGCCGCAGCAGCGCGACCGCGACCAGCCAGGCGGCCGCGACGTTGAACGCGGCCACCACCAGCGTGCCGATCAACAGGTCGAGCAGCGGGAGCAGCAGGAACGGGAAGGCCAGGCCGCCGACCAGGGCGCCGATGTAGTCGACCGCGTTGATGTTGGCCACCGCGCGTGCGGCGTCCTGGGCACGCAGCCGCTGCAGCAGCTCCATCAGCAACGGGATCTCGGCCCCGATCAGGAGCCCGATGGCGAACGCGCAGAGCACCATCGCCGGGGTGTAGAACTCCAGCCAGGCGAAGGCGATGTAGAGCATCGGGACGCTGAACCCGCCCACGACGGCGAGCCCTAGCTCGACGGCGAGGAACGCCAGGAGGGGACGCCCGAGCCACCGCTTGGCGACCAGGGCGCCGATGCCCATCGCGAACATCGTGACCGCGATGACGATCGAGGTCTGGGTGATCGAGCTGCCCAGGAGATAACTGCCCAGGGTGACCAGGGCCAGCTCATAGACCAGACCACACGCGGCACAGATGAAGACGGCCACCAGCAGGGCCACCATCATCGCTCGGCCAGCGGGTCGTTCGCCCCCTGCGCCCGAGGGGCTCGAGGGTCCTGCTGGGGGTTCCGGCGTGGCGGGTGCGGGATGTGTCAAAGCCGCGACAGTGTCACGACAGGGCCGCGATGACGATCAGCCCGACGGCCAGGTTCATCGCGACGGCGACCCACACGGCCGGGTCGTCGTGCTCGTCAGTGAGGGTGTCCCCCAGCTTGCCGGGGGTGAGCAGGTCCAGGACCACGAAGGCAGCAGCCTGCATCAGGATCCCGACCGCCCCATAGGCGATCGTCTCCAGCAGGGTGTTCCAGGTGTCCGCTTCGGCGCCATAGATCGCGCTCGCCGCGATGCCGCCGATCGCGAGCAGCGAGGATGCCAGGACCAGGGATGCGTCCCGGTTCCGCTCGACGAAGATGAGCCGGCCCAGGTGGCCCGGAGTCATCAGGTCGACCAGCCAGTAGCCGAGGGCGAGCAGGACCAGTCCCGCAGCGCCGAATGCCAACGAGGCCAGGACGCCTTCAAGAAGATCGTTCATCGGGTTTCCTTCACTTTCCGCTACCTCCGCCGCCGCCGCGGAAGGGTCCGCCGCCTTGCTGATAGTGACTGCTCCAGAAGAACAGCAGAGCGCCATGGCTCTGATAGCCGGCATCGAACTCGAACAGCACGATCTCCGAGCCGGAGCCGTCGGGTGCTGCCTCGACCTCGACCAGCCAGTCGCTCTTGTAGCGCAGGTAGTAGGTCGAACCTTCCTGGCGCTTCTCCGAGGGGTCGGTTCCTGCGTCGATCGCCGCCACCGTCTGGTCGACGGGATCCGCCGAGGCGAACCGCAACCCGGACGAGGAGTCCACGTCGCCACCCTGCTCGGAGTAGTTGTCCTTCAACCACTTTTCCGGGCTGGTGTTGCTGGCCGCCGACACGATCACCGGGATGATGAAGAGCAGCAGCAATGCGCCGACGATGATGGCGATCAGGCCCCAGCGCGGTCCGTCGCCCGACGAGTTGGGGCCGGTGTACGGCGACCGCGGCGGGTTGCCGGGAGGCCAGCCGGGTCCACCGGGAGCGCCTGGACCACCGGGTCCGCTGGGGCCACCGGGTCCGTTGGGTGGGGGTGGGGGTGGGTTCGAGCGGAAGTCAGACACTGGTGCTCACCTCCAGGACGAGCTGCGAGTGGGTCCGGACGAGCTCTCCGGCCTGCGGATAGGCGTGCCAGGTCTGCCAGGCCAGGACGTCGTCGGTGACG
>DATCYH010000281.1:0-1723 GCA_036570405.1 Nocardioides sp. | reverse complement strand
TGCTTGCGCTGCCGGTCGATCTGGACCGCGATGAAGCCGAGGGTGGCGAAGAGGAACATGCCTCCGGCGATCATCCGGCGACCGCCGCCACTGCCGCTCATGCTGGCGACGACGAGGATCGAGCCGACACTGCCCAGCATCGGGATCGCCATCATCATGGCGTTGCCCGCGCCCTCGTGGGGCTGGAGCTCCGGGGGAGCCTGCACCGCGACCTTGCCGGTGGGCATCTCCGGAGCTTCGAGCCGGTGTCCGCTGCGGAGCGTGGTCACGCTTCCCCCTCCGATGGGTTGACGCTTGGTTGACGCAGGCTGTTCCTGGTCCGAGAGTCCGCAGCGATCCTAGTGGGTGAACTCGGATCCGCACCGTGTCGTACTACCCTTCCCGCATCAGCCGAAGGGAGTCCGTCGTGTCGGGAACGACGAGCACCGAGACCGTCGCGCTCACCGTGCACGGGCCCTCGGGTTCCATCGACCTGTTGGTTCCGGCTGCTGCGCGACTTGCGGACGTCTCCGGTGAATATGCCCGTCAGGTGGGCCTGGGTGCGGCGCCACGCCTGCTCAAGGTCAACGGCCAGGTGCTGCGTGCGCGTACGTCGGTCCACGGCGCCGGCCTTCGCTCGGGTGCGGTGCTGATCGCGGCCCTGGGTGCCGCGCCCGCCCGGTCGGCGTCTGCTGATCGGGCCCGCGAGGAGGGCGCTGACACGGAGCAGCGCACTGCCCGCCTGCCCTTCGTGCTCGCCGGGCTCGCTGCGGTGCTTGCCGGCTGGTTGGCCGCAGGCATCGAGTCACCCCGCCTCTTCGACGCCACCGTCGCGCTCCTGGGGGTGGCCGCGCTGATCGGCGTCCTGCCCTTCGGTCGTCACGCTGACCAGCGGGGCGCGGTGGCGCCGGCGTTCGCGGCCTCAGCCGCCTTCGCGCTGGTGTGGGATCCGTCCCCGGAGATGCTGCCGCTGGCCTTCGGGGTGGCCGGCCTGGCCGCTGCCGTGGCCGCAGGTATGGCCCGGGCCCTGGGCACCGGATCGTCGATCGTGCACACCGTCTGGATGATCACCGGCTCCGGTGTCTTCGTGGTCACCGGTTTCTGTGTGCTGGTCGGCTTCGACCCGCGGGTGGCCTGGTCGCTGCTCCTGCTGATGGCGGTCCTCGGGGCACGCTCGGTGCCGGGGCTGGCAGTCGACGTACCCGACCAGATGCTGCTCGACCTGGAGCGTCTCGCGGTGACCGCATGGTCCGCCCGCGACGTGCCGCGCGGGCGCCGGGGGCGCACGATCATCCGTCCCAGCGACATCAGTGCCCTGCTCGCCCGAGGAAGCCACGTGGTCAACGCCGCGGGAGTGGCGATCTTCGTGGTCGCCGTGGTCTCGGTGGTGAACCTGTTCGCGGCCACCCCCTTCCACATTGACCATGTCGGCGCCCGGATGCTGGCCTTCTTCGCGGGTGCGGCGATCTTGCTGGCGGCGCGCAGCTATCGGCACGCCACCGCCCGGGTGCTACTGCGCAGCGCCGGGGTGCTGATCTGGGGGGTGCTGGTCCAGGACCTGTTGGTCAATGCCTCCGATCGCACCCTGGTCCAGGCCGTGGCAGTGGCGTTGCTGATGGGCGCACTGCTCGTCGTGGCCGCCGTCGCAACAGGCCGCGGCTGGCGCTCGGTGAAGTGGGCGCGACGGGCCGAAATCGGTGAGATGCTGGCCGGCGCGTTCACGGTCGCTGCCGTCGTCGTCTCG
>DATCYH010000280.1:0-1619 GCA_036570405.1 Nocardioides sp. | reverse complement strand
CGCCATCCGCGCAGCCGGTGGAGGCAACCGTGGTGCAGCCGCCGTCCTGCGCCAGGAAATGTCGACGATCATCGCCGCGCTGCGCTCAGCCGACCTCGCCCCCTCGGACTGGCTCGACCCCGGCGAACTGGCCGTCATCCTGCGCGGTGCCTATGACCCCGATGTCGGCGCGGCGCTGGAGCGTCACGGCGACGTCGGCCGCGACCTCGCCTCCGCCGGCCCAGTCGCCGTCACCGAAAGCTGGTCAATGCTGCGCTCGGACTCCGCCCACCACTGCGTGCTGTGGATCAGCGAATGGCCACGCTCTCTGGTCTTCCCCGGCTTCCTCGCACCCGTCCTGCTGTCCTCCGGAATCCGACGCACCTTCACCCTGCTCTACACGCCCCTGCGCACCGACCAAGCCGCCCGCGACATCCGCAAGAAGAAGACCGAGTACGTCTCCGACGCCGCGCAACGTCAACGCATCGGCCAGATCGAAGACGCCCAGCACAGCGCCGAATACCAGGACGTCCTCCAGCAGGAGGCGGACCTAACCGCCGGCCACGGAATCCTCCGCGTCACCGGCCTCATCGCCGTCAGCGCCAGCGACCCTGACGAGCTCGAACGTGCCGTCGCCGACATCGAGCAGGCCGCCATCCAAGCCTCGTGTGACACCCGGCGTCTGTGGGGTCAACAGGCGCAGGCGTTCACCGCCGCTGCCCTCCCCTTGTGCCGTCACGTCTGACACCAGTTGCGCACCTCGATACCGAGCAGACCCCAGCCCTCTAGGAGAACCGATGCCGACCTTCGACAATCCCGCTGCAGATGCTGCCGAGGCCGAGCAAGCCCTACGCGGACTCGCCCACGCCACCCGGCGGATCGAGGATCCGTCCCAGATCTACAGCGTGCTCGGATCGCTGTCCCGAGCGACCGCGTCGCTTAGTCAGGCGCTGCACCACCTGGGGTCACATCACGACAACCACGGGGCACGCGCTGACGCGACGATCGTCGATCCGAAGCAGACAGGCGCGGCTTACCGCGTCTCGTGGGATCTGCACCGTGCCGGCGAGATGCTGGCCAACATCCAGAAGTCGATCGCCAGCGCGCACCAGTCAGAAGCCACGATCGTCTACCCAAACCCGGTCACCGCATCCCGCCCTACCGGTCGCAGTCACGACGGGTTGTCGCTTTGAACGACCACGACGCCTCCCGGCTGCACAGCGCGGTACTCGTCTCACCGAAGCGCGAACGGCGGCGCGACCGCAAGGCCCGCAAGCTCGCCGCGCGGGACCTCCTCGCCCGCGACCGCGCCGAACAGAAGACCGTGGCCCGAGCCAAGGCCGACGCACTCACCGCCGAACGCAAAGCCACCGTGCTGCTACCCAAGTCCGGCGCGCACGGTCCCGCGGCCTTGCGAACACCAGGCCAGCTACGACTCCCCCGCCACCAAGACACCTCCGCCACATTGGCTGGCGCCTATCCGTTCCTCGCCGAAGGTGGACTCGGCAGCGACGGAGTGTTCGTCGGCCAGGACCTCTACTCCGGAAGCTCCTTCGTCTACGACCCCTGGGTCCTCTACGCCCGCGGTCTGATCACCGCCCCGAACGTCGTACTCGCCGGGATCGTCGGCTCCGGGAAGT
>DATCYH010000279.1:0-3982 GCA_036570405.1 Nocardioides sp. | reverse complement strand
GACGCCAGCGCCGCGTTGCCGGCGAAGGTCCGTCCGGCGGCGATCGCCACGAGCGGCACCTTGCCGGACAGCTGCGCGACCAGCGAGAAGGTCGTCTCGTCGAGCTGCGCGATCGCGGCCATGTCGGTGTCACCGGGGCGCCCGCCACCACCCTCGACGAACATCACCACGGGCAGCCTCTGCTTGTGGGCGAGCTCGAAGAGCCGTCGCATCTTGGCGTGGTTGAAGAAGCCCTGCGTCCCGGCCATCACGGTGTAGTCGTAGGACATCACCACGGCATGGTGTCCCGAGACCGTCCCGACTCCCCCGACCAACCCGTCTGCGGGCGTCTTCTCGACGAGGTGGTCCAGGCTCCGGCGCTGGCGCTGGGCGGCGAGCAGGAGGCCGCCGTACTCCACGAAGCTTCCGTCGTCGCAGAGGTCGGCGATGTTCTCCCGTGCAGTACGTCGTCCTGCCTTGCGACGTTTGGCCACCGCGTCGGGCCGTGCCTCGTCGGTGGTCACCCGCTTCCGCTCGAGCAGCTCGGCGAGGTCGGGCCGTACCCGGTCGAGATCGAGCTCTTCGGCAGCCTCACCTGCGTGGAGCGCGTCGTCGGAGACTGCGATGACAGCGAGCACCTGGTGTGCGTCGACGACGTCGCCGACCTTGACCAGCACCCGGTCCACCGAGCCGCCGTCGTCGGCGACGACGACGTGCTCCATCTTCATCGCCTCGAGGACGAGGACTGTCCCGCCGGGGGCAACCGTGTCACCGTCGGAGACGTCGACCGAGACCACGACGCCAGCCATCGGCGCACGCACCGCCGCAGAGCCTTCCGGGACCAGCACCTCGGGTGCGCCGGGAGTCGCCGCGGCAGCGGAGGACTGCCTGGCCAGGGGCGCGGGCGTGGGTGCGTCGAGCAGCTCGGCCAGGTGGCGCTCGACGAAGTTGGTGTCCGGGGCGCCCTTGAGGAACTCAGGGTGGGCGAGGATCGCCTGGATCAGCGGGATGTTGGTGCTGACGCCCTCCAGCCCGAACTCGCGCAGGGCGCGATTCCCCCGCGCCGCGAGCTCGGCCAGGTCGTCACTGCGGGTGCTGACGATGACCTTGGCCAGCAACGAGTCATAGCGCGGGTTCCCGGCCATGCCCGCGTGGGCGTGCGTGTCCACCCGGACCGATGGTCCCGACGGCGGCTGGAAGGCAGTCAGCGTCCCGGACCCGGAGACCACCGATCCGTCAGCAGTCAGGGTGTCCGTGGTGACCCGCAGCTGCAGGGCGGTCCGGGTCGGCTTGCCGATCTCGTCCTGGGTGAGACCGAGCTCCGCGAGAGTCGCGCCGTCGGCGATCCTGAGCTGCTGCTCGACCAGGTCCAGCCCGAGGATCTCCTCGGTGACCGTGTGCTCGACCTGGATCCGCGGGTTCACCTCGAGGAACGCGAAGCGGTCCCCCTCGACGAGGAACTCGACCGTGCCCAGCCCGCGATAGTCGAGCGACTCGCCGATGCGCACCGCGCTCTCGAGCAACGCCGCGCGCACACCGACAGGCAGCTGCGCCGGGGCCAGCTCGACGACCTTCTGTCGGCGGCGCTGCACGCTGCAGTCACGGTCCCACAGGTGCGAGACTGCGCCCTGTCCGTCGCCGATGATCTGCACCTCGATGTGCCGCGCGGCGCCGAGCAGCTCCTCGACATAGAGGTCGCCGTTGCCGAACGCGCTCTTCGCCTCGGACGCGCAGCGGTCGTACGCCGTTGCGAGGCCGCTGCGTTCGGCGACCGGGGCCATCCCCCGGCCACCTCCACCGGCGATCGCCTTGACCATCACCTGTGCGTCCTCGCCCAGGCTGTCGAAGAAGTCAGTCGCCTGCTGCAGCGTGGTGGGACCTGTGGTCCCGCGCAACAGCGGCACCGACAGCTCCTCGGCAACCCGGCGAGCGGCGGTCTTGTCGCCGAAGGCGCGCAGGGTCTGCGGGGTTGGTCCGACGAAGACCAGTCCGGCGGCGGCACATGCCTCGGCGAACTCCGGGTTCTCGGAGAGGAAGCCATAGCCGGGATGCACCGCGTCGCAGCCCTGGGCGGTGGCGGCGCCGACGACCTGGGCGATGTCGAGGTAGGCCGCGGGGCCGGTGCCGGCGATCTCGACAAGGTGGTCCGCACGCGAAGTGTGGCCCGAGCCGAGGTCGTCCGTCGGGGCGATGGCGACCGTCTCGATGCCGCGGGCGGCAGCAGTCTGGATGATGCGGACCGCGATCTCACCGCGGTTCGCGACGAGCAGCTTGGTGATGGGCCTGGTGGTGGACATGGTGTTCCTTCTACGATCGCCGGTTGAGCTTGATGCCTGCTGCCTCACGGTCCCAGACGTCCTGGGCCACGCCTGAGTCACGGAGCAGGTGCTTCTGGATCTTCTGGGTCGGGGTCTTGGGCAGGACGCCGATCACCTGGATGTAGCGGGGCACCATGAAGTAGGGCATCCGCTCGACCATGAACTCGGTCAGCTTGATGAAGTCGAGCTCGTGCCCCTCACGGACCACGACGACGGCCTTGATCTCGTCCTCACCCAGGTCGGAGGGGGCGGCCACGACGGCACACTCGAGGATGTCCGGGTAGGCGTTCACGGTCCGCTCCACCTCGAAGCTCGAGATGTTCTCGCCGCGACGGCGCAGGGCGTCCTTGCTGCGGTCGACGAAGTAGTAGTGCCCTTCGTCGTCTCGCTTGAAGATGTCCCCGGTGTGCACCCACCCGTCCACGATGGTCTCCGCGGTCTTCTCCGGGAGCCCGCGATAGCCGCGCATCACCAGGGCCGGGTCCTCCGGCCGCACGAGGAGTTCACCGTGCGCACCGTTGGGCACGTCGTTGCCGTCGCTGTCGACCAGGCGCAGCTCGAAGCCAGCGCGGGCCATGCCGGCCTCGCCCGGCACGACGTCCTCGGGCTCGGTGAACATGACACCGCCGATCTCGCTCATCCCGTAGACCGCACCGAGCTGCACGTCGAAGCGCGTGCGGAAGGTCTCCAGGTCGCTGGCCAGCGGCGCCATCACGGCATAGGACAGCGTGTTGTCGGCGTCGTCGGGACGCGGCTCGGCCTGCTGCAGCAGCTCGGCGACGGCCCCGAGCATCACTGTCTCGGTGATCTTGAAGTCGCGGACCCAGCCCCAGAACTTGCTGACCGAGAAGGCGGGCTGGACCACTGCCGTGGCCCGGGCGATCAGCGACTGGTAGGCGCCGTACCACTGGCCGGCGAGGTGGAAGAGCGGGAGCACCACCAGGATGCGGTCCTCGGCGACGGGACGGGCGGCATCCTCGCGAGAGGCGTAGGTGTAGGCGTGGGCGTGACTGATCTCGACGCCCTTGGACAGGCCCGTGGTGCCTGAGGTGTACATGATCGCCATCAGGTCATCGGGCGCTGCGTCGACGAGCTCGGCGGGCTGGTTGTCGAAGAGGGCGGTGAAGGAGCTGGTCTCGAAACGGGAGCCGAGGGAGTGCGGAGCATCGCCGCGCACGACGACGTGCCGGATCCTGGGCAGCTGGTCGGCGATCAGGGCGAGGCGCTCGGCGTACTCCGCCTCGATCACGACCACCTCCGCGTCACAGTCGTTGAGGATGTGCGCCAGGAAGTCACCCTTGTACGCCGTGTTGACCGGCACCTGCACCCGCCGCGTCAGGCCGAGCCCGTAGACGGCGGTGATGAACTCGACCGAGTTGTCGAGCATCAGTGCGACGGACTGCTCCTCCTCCACGCCGAGTGCGGCGAACGCGGTGCCCGCACGGAGTGCCCGGTCCATGGTCTGGGCGTAGGTCAGCTCGACACCATCGGCGTCGATGTAGGCGGCCTTGTCGGGCACGTCATCGATCGCTCGCTTGAACGCGTGGGTGAACGTTCGTTCGGATATTGGGGGCAGTGCGCGCATTGTCCTGAATCCCTCTCCCGGCTTGAGTCTGATGTCGTGCTCTCACGCTACTTTCTACTTTACATCACTGTAAAGTAGAATGCGTCAGGCATTCCAATCG
>DATCYH010000278.1:0-2756 GCA_036570405.1 Nocardioides sp. | reverse complement strand
GGTGTTCATGACGTACGCGTTGACGCCCTGGCTGCGGTCTCCTTGGGGCGCGCCGGTTCCGGCCGCGGCCACTCCCGCGTCGATGCAGATCGTTGACGGCGCGTAGTAGTGAATGATCTGCCAGCGATCGACGCGCCCCTCGAAGTTGGGGAACCGATCGCGCATGTTCTTGCGCCAGACCGGCGGCGGATCGACGTCGAGCATCCACCGCTCCACTGTCACGCTGCCGTCGTCCTCGACCCGGGTGTGGAAGTCGGACTCGCTGAGCTCGTCCTGTCCGATGCTGCTGCCGTGCACGAACTCCTCGTGCGTCAGGTCCATCAGGTTGTCGAGGACCAGTTGATAGTTGCACGAGGCATGGATGGTCAGGCCGTCGCCGGCCCAGTCGGGATCGTCCATCTGGTGCATGTCGGGAATCAGGTCGGCATCGGCCTGGGTCGCGTCACCTGGCCATACCCACACGTAGCGGTGCCGCTCGACGGCTGGGTACGACGACACCATCGCGCTGGGGTTGATCGTCTCCTGAGCCGGCATGTGGGTGCAGCGTCCGGCAGAGTTGAAGCGCAGCCCGTGGTACGGACACTGGACCTCGTCGTTCCCGACGAGCCTGCCCATGGACAGGGGTGCCAACCGGTGCCAGCAGGCGTCGGCGAGCGCGACCGGCCGGCCGTCACTCGTGCGATAGAGCGTCATCGGTGTGCCGGCGATTGTCCGCGCCAACAGCCCCATGCTGCTCACCTCGTGGTCCCACGCCGCGGCGTACCAGGCGTTGAGCGGGTGCGGGAACAGCTTGGCGGTCACCTGACCGATCGGCATCAGCGTCGGCGGCGGATGGAGTCTGGTTCCGGTCATGGTTTCGAAATTACGACCGCTGGCCGCGAGTGTCAAGAACCTTGATAAGCGATCCCAGGTGACGGACGAGACCATCCCGAAGTCGCCAACCGTGGTGCTCGACTCGATGCCGAGCGAAACAAGGGCTGGACAGTATCAAGGAACCTGATAGTGTTGCTCCGCGATGAGGCCCACGGTGGGCGAGCTCGAGACCCGGAGGTAGCACATGACCGCGTGCATGGGTGCTGCGCAAGATGCACCCCGACCCCTCGGAGCGGACGCGCTGTGATGGACGTCGGTTTCGCCACCATCATCGAGGCCGTCGCTGACGCCTACCCCGAACGGCCTGCGATCTCTGCGCCGGGCACCGAGCTCACCTATGGTGAGTTCGTCGACCAGTCCGCGCGCCTGGCTCGAGTGCTCCGGGAGCACGGAGTCGGACCGGGCGACAAGGTCGCGTGCTACCTCTACAACGTCCCCGCATACCTGACTACCGTGTTGGCGGCGCTGAAGCTCGGGGCGGTCCCGGTCAACGTGAACTACAGGTACACGGCCGACGAACTCGCCTCCCTCCTCCGGGACTCCGACACCAAGATCATCGTCTACAGCGACAGCCTCACGGCCTCGGTCCGACAGGCTCAGGACAACGACATCCCGACCCTCACCATGGCGCTCCGCGACGGCGGCGCTGCTGGCCCAGACCGGCTCAGCGACGTTCTCGATGCAGCTGACCCGCTCCCTGCAACCCCGCGGCCGGGCACCGACGAGTTGTTCATGTACACCGGCGGCACGACCGGTAGCCCTCGAGGGGTGGTGTGGAGGCAGCAGGACCTGTTGCACTCGCTCGCGGTCCCCGTCTACGGGCCGGTGGGGCTCGAGCTGCCCGGCGACCTCGACGGGGCAGTCGCGGCAGCCCGCGCCGCAGGCGACGCTGACAAACTCCCAGTGACGATGTCCGTCGTGCCGCTGATGCACGGGACCGGCTTCTTCCACACGCTTGGAACCCTGCTGCTAGGCGGCCATGTCGTGCTTGCCGGGGGCACGAGTCTCGATCCCGCGACTGTGTGGACCACAGTCTCGGAGCGGCAAGTACGCACCGTGGTCATCGCCGGGAACGCCGTCGCGGTGCCACTGCTCGACGAACTCGACCGTGCCCGTGACGTCGGCGCGTCGTACGACCTGACGACCCTCCGGGCCATCCTGAGCTCGGGGACCGCCCTGAGCGACGGCCTCAAGCGACGCCTCCATGAGTACGCCGACGTCAGCATCATCGACGCGATCGCGTCCAGCGAGGGTGGGCCCTTCGTCTTCGCGGTCACGACCTCGACCGATGACCTGCCGGCACGGTTCTACCCAGTCCCGGCGACAAAGGTGTTCGACGACAAGGACCGCCAGGTCGAGCCAGGCAGCGAATCCGTAGGCATGCTGGCTTACAGCGGGCCTTCACCGTTGGGCTACTACAAGGACCCAGCGAAGACCGCGGCGACCTTCCGTGTGATCGACGGCGTCAGATACTCCATGCCCGGCGACCGGGTCCTGGTCAACGTAGACGGCTCCATCCGCTTCCTCGGACGCGACTCTGGGGTCATCAACACCGGCGGGGAGAAGGTGCACCCGCAAGAGGTCGAAGACGTGCTTCTTGAGCACCCGGCTATCCACGACTGCGTTGTCGTCGGCGCCCCGGACCCGACATGGGGCGAGAAGGTGGCCGCCGTCGTCGCTGTGCGCTCGCATCTCGTGACCGAGACCGAGCTGCAGGACTGGGTGCGCGCACGCCTCGCGGGGTACAAGGTGCCACGCAAGGTCGTCGTGCTCTCCGACCTGTCCCGATCTCCCAATGGCAAGGTCGAGATGCAGTGGGCGAAGGAGCAGGTCCAGCAGTGAATCCGTTGGCGGGGCAGCCGCCACGAGCCCAATCCGTCGAC
>DATCYH010000277.1:0-5736 GCA_036570405.1 Nocardioides sp. | reverse complement strand
CTTCCTTGACGCCCTCGATGGTCGAGAACTCGTGGAGGACGCTGTCCACCTTGATGCTCGTGACCGAGGCGCCCGGGATGGAGCTGAGCAGGGTGCGACGCAGGGAGTTGCCGAGCGTGTAGCCGAAGCCGGGCTCCAGCGGCTCGATGACGAACCGCGAACGGAACTCGTCGACGGATTCTTCCGACAGGGTCGGGCGCTGAGCGATAAGCACTGATTCTTTCCTTTCCGGGCCCACCCACTATTTGACGGGCCCGAACTGCAGTGGCGAAAGGGAGGGGGTCTTACTTCTTCGAGTAGAACTCGACGATCAGCTGCTCCTGGACGGGAACGTCGATCTGCGCCCGGATGGGGAGCTGGTGCACCAGGACCCGCATACGGTTCGGCAGGGCCTCGAGCCACGCCGGGACGACTCGCTCGGCGTGGGTCTCACGAGCCACGATGAACGGGGTCATCTCGAGCGACTTCTCGCGAACGTCGATGACGTCGTGCGCGGAAACCTGGAAGGACGGGATGTCGACCTTCTTGCCGTTGACCTTGAAGTGGCCGTGCACGACGAGCTGACGGGCATGGCGACGCGTGCGGGCGAAGCCGGCACGGTAGACCACGTTGTCGAGGCGGCACTCGAGGAGCTGCAACAGGTTGTCACCGGTCTTGCCGGCGCGACGCGATGCCTCGACGTAGTAGTTGTGGAACTGCTTCTCGAGGATGCCGTAGGAGATGCGCGCCTTCTGCTTCTCGTGAAGCTGAGTGCGGTACTCGCTCTCCTTGACACGCGCGCGACCGTGCTGGCCGGGCGGGTAGGGACGACGCTCAAAAGCCTGGTCGCCTCCGACGAGGTCGACACCGAGGCGGCGCGACTTCCGGGTCATGGGGCCGGTGTAACGGGCCATTTCTCAAAGTCTCCTTGTTCTCGGTGCGGATCAGACGCGGCGGCGCTTGGGCGGCCGGCATCCGTTGTGCGGGGCGGGCGTGACGTCCTGGATGGTGCCGACCTCGAGGCCGATCGCACCCAGGGACCGGATCGCCGTCTCGCGACCCGAACCCGGGCCCTTGACGAAGACGTCGATCTTCTTCATGCCGTGGTCCATCGCACGACGACCGGCGGCCTCAGCCGCCATCTGTGCCGCGAACGGGGTGGACTTGCGCGAGCCCTTGAATCCGACGGTGCCGGCAGAGGCCCACGAGATCACTGCGCCGGTGGGGTCGGTGATCGTGACGATGGTGTTGTTGAACGTGCTCTTGATGTGGGCTTCGCCCTGAGCGATGTTCTTCTTCTCCTTGCGGCGCACCTTCTTGGCGCCAGCCGCGGTGCGGCTCTTGGGAGGCATTCAATATCTCCTGAAAGTTACTGGTCTGGATGAGTGGGAAGTCCGAGAACTGCCGCTGGTGAACGACCCGGTCGTCGAGGTGCCTGCAGCGCAGGGCACTCGTCGTGAGGGCCGGGGACCGGCGTCAGATCACTTGGTCTTCTTCTTGCCGGCAACCGTGCGCTTCGGACCCTTGCGGGTGCGAGCGTTGGTCTTGGTGCGCTGGCCGCGGACCGGAAGGCCCATGCGGTGGCGGCGACCCTGGTAGCTGCCGATCTCGATCTTGCGGCGGATGTCTGCCTGGACCTCACGGCGGAGGTCACCCTCGATCTTGAAGTTGGCTTCGATCTCGTCGCGGAGCTTGACCAGCTCTTCGTCGCCCAGCTCGTGGACGCGGAGGTTCGGGTTGACCCCGGTGGCTTCCAGCAGCTGCTGGGAGCGGGTACGGCCGATGCCGTAGATGTAGGTGAGTGCGATCTCGATGCGCTTGTCACGCGGGAGGTCAACACCAACAAGGCGTGCCATGTGATGGCCCTTTCTGTGAGGAGCGCTAGCCCCTCGGTTGTTCACAGAGGTTTCGGTCGTGACGCGCCCTGGCTCGTGCCAGGCCCCGGCCGTCTGCCCCGGGGGTGGTTCGGCCCTGTGGGCCTAAGCGATCACGTTGTTGTATTCAGTTGTGGATGCAGCTGGGGGCTGGATCAGCCCTGGCGCTGCTTGTGGCGCGGGTTCTCGCAGATGACCATGACTCGGCCGTGGCGACGGATCACCTTGCACTTGTCACACATCTTGCCGACGCTCGGCTTGACCTTCACGAGGATGGTCCTTTCACGTTGTTTTCGGCTGTTACTTGTAGCGGTAGACGATCCGGCCTCGAGTGAGGTCGTACGGCGAGAGTTCCACCACTACGCGGTCCTCGGGGAGGATCCGGATGTAGTGCTGGCGCATCTTGCCGCTGATGTGCGCGAGCACCTTGTGTCCGTTGCTCAGCTCCACGCGGAACATTGCATTGGGAAGGGCCTCCGTAATGGTGCCCTCGAGCTCGATCACGCCCTCTTTCTTCGGCATGTCCTCCACAATCTGTTGGAACGGATAGGTCTACCGTGTGATGCACCGCGACCGACGGCCTGTTGAGCACCGCCTGTCCCGGGTGGCCCGGGAACCTCTCCCCCGAGCGTGAGCCCGGAGGGAGTGGACCTCGTGAAGCCGCTCGTGGTTCCTCAATCCCGGCATACCGGCCACCAGGGTGACCAGCACGTCCGGACAGCCGCGAGGCGCCACGAAACAGACCCACGTTGGGCCGACGCACAAGTCTAGTGCGAAGTGCGCCGAGGCCCTAATCGCCCGGGGCTCAGCCGAGAGAGTCGGCGAGCAGCTCCAGGGTCGCGTCCCGGTTGGGGGACTCCTGGGGCGCGGTTCCGGCGTACGCACCCGCGACGGGGTGGATCATCACTTCGTCGACAGCGTACGTCGCAGCGAGGCGGGCCACCTCATCGGCAGCGCCGGACGGATCGCCGATCACCCAGCGGCTGCGCATCGCGTTCAGCATCCCCGGGTCGAGCTCTGCGACGGCGACCTCGGCCTCCTCGATCAGCAGCTGCGGCCCGAGCGGGCGGCCGGTGCGCAAGTTCGTCATCATGTGCAGGTTCGGCAGCGCCATCCGATGCGCCTCCTCGGCGGTGGGCGCGACCACCGCGTTGACGGTGAGGAAGGTGCGCGGCGCGTCGAGGACGTCAGAGGGCTTGAAGTTGCTGCGGTAGAGCTCGAGTGCTGCCGCTGTGCCCTGGCCGGAGAAGTGGTGGGCGAAGACGTAGGGCAGGCCCTGCTCGGCAGCGAGTTGCGCCGAGTAGTCCGAGGAGCCGAGCAACCAGACCTGCGCGGTGGAGGTCGCGTTCGGGGTTGCCTTGAGCTCGTGGGTGCGGCCCGCGACGGAGAGGCCGACGCCGGCACGGTCCATCATCGCCACGATGTTGTCGACATATTCGGGGAACCGGGTGACCGCGTCCTCGCCCACCCCTCCGGCTCCGTGGCGTAGTGCATAGCTGGTCACCGGGTCGGTGCCGGGCGCCCTGCCGATGCCGAGGTCGATCCGGCCCGGGAAGGCCGCCTCGAGCAGTGCAAACTGCTCGGCGACCACCAGCGGAGCGTGGTTGGGCAGCATGACTCCGCCGGAACCGACGCGGATCCGTTCGGTCGACGCCGCCAGCATCCCGATCAGCACCGGCGGGTTGGTGGCCGCCACGGCCGGCATGTTGTGGTGCTCGGCCACCCAGTAGCGCCGATAGCCGCGGCGATCGGCCAACTGCGCGAGGTGTCGGGAAGCCGTGATGGCCTGTCCCGTGGTCTGGTCGGTGCGGACCGGCACCAGGTCGAGGACGGACAGGGCGGGGTCAGAGGAGCTCACGCCGGTCTCAACCCCTTGCACTCCCCCACTATTCCGCCGTCAAAGTCACCGGGTACCCGGTGACTTTGCCTCCGGGCCGAAGGCGTGGGCACCACGTGGAGCGCTGCTGTCAGTGACGCTCAGTGGCGCGGTGTGGCGCTGCGTCGGACCAGCCAGAAGGCCGCGGCCAGGATCACTGCCGTCAGCAGGCCCAACATCGACATGTTCACCAACCACTGCCCCACGGACTGGTCATAGAGCGCGTCGAGGGAGACCTCGCTCTGGTCGGGCAGTGCGCGCTTGGCCTTGTCCAGGTCACTCACCGAGGCCGTGGCCGAGAAGGCCCAGCGTGCAGGGGCCAGCCAGGCGAGCTGCTCGAGCACGGCACGACCGGCGACCGGGACCAACGCACCGCAGAGCACGAGTTGGACCATCACCAGACCGACCAGGGCCGGCATCGTCTGCTCGTTCGAGGTCACCAGCGCGGAGACCGCCAGGCCCAGCACGGCCATGGTGAACGACAACCCGCCGATGGCCAGAGCGATCTCGAAGGTGCCCATCCCCAGGGCGCCACCGCCGTCGGGACCCGGCAGGCCCACGGTAGCCAGCCAAGTGACCAGCACGCCTTGGAGGAAACAGGCCGTGCCCAGGACGACGACCTTGCTGAGCAGATAGATGCCCGGGGAGAGACCCACCGCATATTCGCGCTGGAAGATCGGTCGCTCCCCCACCAGCTCCCGGATCGTGACCGCGGTCCCCATCAACGCGGCGGCCATGATCAGGATCGTCAATCGGGTCAACGCCTCCTGGTGGTCCATCACCCCCGCATCGTTGGCGGTCCGGGCGATGCCCAGCCCGTCGGAGCCGGGCACGACCCGGCTCAGTCCACCGAGGACGAGGGGCAACAACAGGAGCATCGTCAGCAGCAGACGGTCCGAGACCGTGACGGCCAGGTTGCGGCGTACGAGTGTCCAGAACTGACGGCTCATCGACTGCAGCGGCGGCTGGCTCAGCGGCGCGTTCATCGCCGGCAGCCGACCGGTCTCCACGGGAGCGGGTGGCGCCGGGATCCGGTGCCACAGGTCGGGCTCGTCGAGGAGGTCGAAGACCTGGGGATAGTCGCGGCACCCGAAGTGCTCGAGCACCCCGTCCGGCGGCCCGAAGTAGGCGCGCCGTCCACCGGGGGCCAGGACCAGGACGTTGTCGCACACGTCGAGTGCGAGCACCGAGTGGGTGACCACCATGACCACGCGGCCCTCGTCGGCCAGGTGGCGCAACTGATGCATGACGTCACGGTCCAGGCCCGGATCGAGGCCGGAGGTCGGCTCGTCGAGGAAGAGCAGCGGTGGAGCGGTGAGCAACTCGGTGGCGATCGAGACGCGCTTCTTCTGCCCGCCGGAGAGCTGGGTGCCGATCCGGTTGTCGATCTGTCGTTCGAGCTGCATCTGCTGCACGACGTGCTGCACGCGCTGTCCGCGCTCCGCGGACGTGGTGTCCGGAGGCAGCCGCAGCATCGCCGCGTAGGAGAGTCCCTGGCGCACACTCAGCTGCGGGTGCTGGATGTCGGACTGCGGCACCAGTCCGATCTGGAAGCGGAGCTGCTCGTAGTGGGTGTAGAGGTCGGTCCCCTGCCAGATCACCTGTCCGTGGGTGGCGGGGCTGCTGCCGGTCAGTGCTCCGAGCAGGGTCGACTTGCCTGCACCGGATGGTCCGATCACCGCGGTGAGCGACGACGGCCCGAGCTCGAAGGACATGTTCTCGAGCAGCCGCTTGCCGGTCTTGGTGACCGTGGTCAGGTTCTCCGCGAACAGGGTGAGGTCGGTCCGGGTCGCCTTGGAGGCGAGGTTGCCACCGGTCCAGGTGAAGGTCTGGTTGCCGAAGATGACCTCGTCGCCGGGCGTGAGCGCCGTGCTTCCCTGCAGGCGGCGGCCGTTGACGAAGGTGCCGTTGAAGCTGTCCAGGTCGCGCAGGATCGGGACCGGCGCCATCGCGATCGTGGCGTGCTGGCGTGAGACGAGCGGGTCGTCCAAGATGACCTCGCAGGTG
>DATCYH010000276.1:0-4575 GCA_036570405.1 Nocardioides sp. | reverse complement strand
CTCGCTCTGGGGCTTCACGTCGACCGAGCGGACGCTGAGGCCCTGAGAGAGAAGATCGGCGACAAGGTGCCCGCCGATGAAACCGCCACCGCCTGCTACGAGAGCGTCTACGGGCGCCACTGAAACCTCCGAAACTCCTGTTCCGCTGCCTTGGGGTGCAGCGGACCTGTGATGCGTACAACGAAGGACCTACTGAAGGGTCACGTCCCTTTTGGGAACAAGTTTTGATTTCGCCGATCAGGGGTCGGGTGGCTGCTACTGTCGCGCCGTCTCGTCCCGCCTAGACCTATGAGGCAACCGTGCGCATCGCCGTACTCATGACCGGACTCACGGCCTATCAGGACGTCTGCTTCCGCGAGCTCGCCGCGTTGGGGGACGACGTACTGCTCGTGCATCCACCGACGATGCCGTTCGCCGACTTCGACAAGACGAAGTTCTCCCGCGAGGTGACGCGGATCGTCTGGTCGCCCGAGATGCCGTCCGCCGCCGAGCTGGTGCCGCAGATCGAGGCGTTCGATCCGGACGTGGTGATCATGTGGTCGTGGGACGGTGCCGGCTACCGCGCGGTGATGAAGCACTTCCGCGGCCGGGCGCTGCGGGTGATGTTCTCCTCGAACTTCTGGCACGGGACCGCGAAGCAGTACGCCGGCCTGGTCGCGCGCCATGCCTATGTCACCCCGCTCTTCGACGCGGTGTGGGTGCCCGGTGAGCGCTCGGAGGAGTTCGCGCGGCGGATCGGGTTCCGTGGTCGCCAGGTGATCCGGGGGGCGAACTCGGCCGATGTCTCACTCTTCGCGCGTGGGCCTCGGTCTGGTTCGGAATTGGCGGCGCGCTCTCGTTTCTTGTTCACCGGGCGACTGATCTGGCACAAGGCGCCGACACTGCTGGCCGAGGCCTATACGGAATATCGCTCCGCGGTCTCCTCGCCGTGGGATCTGGACATCGTCGGCGGCGGCCCCCTGGCGGCCGACTTCGCGGGCATTCCAGGGGTGGGACTCGAGGGATTCATGCAGCCCGTGGCGCTCGCCGATCGGATGCAGGAGGTTTCCTGCCTGATCCTCCCCTCGCACATCGAGTGGTATGGCGTGGTCGTCCACGAAGCCGCCGTCGCCGGTCTCCCGGTGATCTGCTCCGACGGCGTCGGCGCTGTCCCCCACCTCCTCCAGGACGGCTTCAACGGCTGGACCGTCGAGGCCGGCTCGCGCTCGGAGCTGGTCACTGCGATGGTCCGGATGTCCTCGGCCTCCCCCGCCCGACTGGAGTCGATGTCGCGCGGCTCGCAAGCGCTCGGCTCGCGGTTGACCCCTGAGATCTGGGCAGTCAACCTGCACGAGGAGCTCGAGCGGCGGCTCGTCTAACTGATGGGTTGGGGCTGGCGGCTCTCCTAACTGATGGGTTGGGGCCGGCGTCGTGCCCTAACTGATGCGTTGGGGCCGGCGGCTCGTCTAACTGATGGGTTGGGCCTCCAATTCCGCCCGATTCGGCTCCCAAAGCATCAGTTGCTGCAACCCGCTCTCCGTACCCATCAGTTTCGCTAGGCCCGCTCCCCCAAGACATCAGTTGGCGCTGCCTGCTTCTCCAATCCATCAGTTGCCGTACGCCGCGCGCCGAACCCATCAGTTGCGGAGCGCCAACCTCTCCCAACCCATCAGTTGGGAGACGTAACCGGGCCAGTTCTCATCCACAGGGCCCCGCGTTCGGTTGCTCCTCCACAGGTACGCCGATCCCGCCCGCGAACACACGCGAGTCCCCGCATGCTCTGGACGATGGAAACGACTGGACTTCATTTTGGCCGCAGCCCCGGACAGGCATGGATGCCCGTGACCCGGGGTGCCCATCGCCTCGAAGACCTCGACCCCGAGGCCGAGCGGATCACCGAGCTACGCGGATGGCTCGGCGTACTGCGTCCCGATGCCATGCTCACCGGACTGACCTCAGCCGAGATCCGAGGCTGGTGGCTCCCGCCACTACCGGACGACGTACCCGTCTTCGTCACTTCGCAGGAATGTGGCAACAACGCCGTCCGGCCGGGGCTGAAGGTGAGCCGCCCGCGCACGGATGCCGGAGCCGAGGAACTCCTCGGCCTCCGAGTCGCCACGGTGTCGGAGACGATCCTGGCGTGCTGTCGAGTGCTCAATCTGCTCGACGGAGTGAACGTGATCGAGTGCGCGGTCCACGCCGGGGACATCACTGTCACGGATCTGGACCAGATCTCGCGGATGCGCCGGCGCGGTGCCCCGACTCTGCGCCGGGCCTTGCGCTGGGTTGATGGCAGGGCCGAGTCGATCTGGGAGGTGTTGCTCCGGGTGCTCCATGAGTCCAGCGGGATCAGGACCGAGCCCCAGTACGAGATCTGGGATGACGAAGGGACCTTCATCGCCCGAGGCGACCTCCTGCTCACGGGGACGAACACCATCCATGAGTACGACGGCGGCCATCACTTGGAGGTGCCTCAACAACGCAAGGACCTTCGGCGAGCTCGGAGGCTGGTCAATTCTGCGGAGTGGGAGCGGCGGGGTTACACCGCCTATGAGGTGATGGCGACCCCGAACGAGATCATCCGGGACGCCGATCTGACCATCGGTCGCACGCACGAACCAGGACGGATCCGCGCGTGGCATGAGCTCATCCGACATTCATTGTTCACGCCCGCTGGAACCCAAGAGTTCCTCATGCGGGTCCTGGGGCCGGGTCGGCGCTCATCGGTCGCACAAACTGATGGGTTCGTCGCCTAAATCAGCACTTTTCGACGACCAAGCCATCAGTTTCGGACAGCCGCACCCCTAACCCATCAGTTAGGCGTCAGCCGCACCCCCCAACCCATCAGTTAAGCCCCGGGGACCCCCAACCCATCAGTCAGAAGCCTGCAACAGAAAGACCGACGCATGCGCAGCCGAGCTGGCCTGCTTGCGCAGCATCACCGCACGCATCAGCGCCAGGCCACCCGGAGTGACCCGTACGGCGGTCTTGATCGCGTTCTTCAGCGGCGAGCGACCCTTCACCGTGAGCCACTCGCGGCTGAACATCTCGTCAGGCAGCCAGTGCCGCTCGTGGTGCACGACCTCGAAGCCAAGCCGCGAGGCATAGGCGGTCATCGTCCGGTCGCCGAGGAAGTGCAAGTGGTCGCCGAGGTTCCAGTTGAACATGTGGTTGCGCTGGGCGCCGGCGGTGATCTCGCCGGTGGCCATCACGATCACGCCGCCGGGGCGCAGGATCCGCAGCAGCTCCGCGATCGTCGAGCCGGGCGTGGTCAGGTGCGAAAATACGTTGATCAGGCTGATCACGTCGAAGGAGTCGTCGGGGAAGGCGCAGTCCTCGACGGGTACGCCGTGGACGACGGCGCCGGTGACCTGCTCGGCGATCTTGCGCCGATCGGCGTTCAGCTCGATCGCCTCACCCTGATAGCCGGCGCGCTGGGCGAGCTCGACCAGGAGCCCGCCACCACAACCGATGTCGAGCCACTTCCCGGCGGGCGTGGTGGCGCGCGCGAGGTCGACGTACTTCTGGAAGCGCTGCTCGAGGATCTTCTCCGCCTCGATCTGTCGTGTGGCGTCGAGGATCTCGCGAGACCCGGCGTAGTGCCCCTCCTCCATCTCGGTCATCCGGGCCTGGCCCTGAGGGATGTCCTCGATCGAATGCAGGTCGCACGTCGCGCACGTGCCGAGACGGATCCCGTTCTCGGCGAAGAGTGGTCGCCATGCCTCGTCACTGCAGCAGTCGCACTTCATCTTGCCTCCGTGTGATCGGCATGCACCGTACCGCGTGGTTCCACAGGCCACTAGTGTTGGCGCAATGAAGCGCGCGTTCATCACCGGCATCACTGGCCAGGACGGTTCCTACCTCGCAGAGTTGCTGCTCGGGAAGGGGTACGACGTCCACGGGCTGGTGCGTCGATCCTCCGCGATGACGCGCACCCGGATCGACCACCTCAACAACAACCCGAACCTGACCCTGCACTACGGCGACCTCACCGACGGCGTGGCGCTGGTCAACCTGGTCCGGGAGATCGAGCCGCACGAGGTCTACAACCTGGGCGCGATGAGCCACGTGAAGGTGTCCTTCGAGATGCCCGACTACACCACGTCGACGAACGCGATCGGCACGCTGCACCTGCTCTCCGCGATCCGCGCGGCCGGCATCGACTGCCGCTTCTATCAGGCCTCCACCTCGGAGATGTTCGGCTCCACACCGCCTCCGCAGAACGAGGACTCCAAGTTCCACCCGCGCTCGCCGTACGGCGCCTCCAAGCTCCAGGCGCACTGGACGACGGTGAACTATCGCGAGGCTTACGGACTGTTCGCGGTCTCCGGGATCCTGTTCAACCACGAGTCACCGCGGCGCGGCGAGAACTTCGTGACCCGCAAGATCACCAAGGCCGTCGCCGCGATCGAGGAGGGGATCTGGGACCACGTCGAGCTCGGCAACCTCACTGCGATCCGTGACTGGGGCTTCGCTCCGGAGTACGTCGAGGGCATGTGGCGGATGCTGCAGGCCGACGAGCCCGACGACTATGTCCTCGCCACCGGCGTCGGGCACACCGTGCGCGACTTCTGCGAGGCGGCGTTCGCGCACGCG
>DATCYH010000275.1:0-5224 GCA_036570405.1 Nocardioides sp. | reverse complement strand
CGGGGCGGGCGTCGCCGCGGCTGGCTCGACGGTCGGCTCGAAGCGGCGCTCCCACGGCAGGTCCGGGACCAGCGGCGGGGTGAACTGGATGTTGATGTGGAGCGGCCGTCCGCGACCGAGGGCTGCCAAGTCGGCCAGGGCCTCCTGCGCCGCGTCGAAGTCCTCCTCGGTGGCGATGTCGAAGAAGTCGGCCGCCTCACCGAAGATCCGCACCTGGTCGGTGGTCTGGCTGGCACCGGTGCCCCGCACGGAGGCCGGTCGGTCGGCCGTGACAACCACCAACGCCACCCCCGCGTGTGCTGCCTCGAGGACTGCGGGATGAAGGTTGGCAACCGCGCTCCCCGACGTACACATCACCGCCGCCGGCGGGCCCACCTTGGCCATCCCGAGGGCCAGGAACCCGGCGGTCCGCTCGTCGATGCGGGTGTGCAGGCGGAGCCGGTCGGCCTGGGCCGCGTCCCAACACGCGAAGGCCAGTGGAGCGCTGCGTGAGCCCGGGGCCAGCACGACCTCGCGGACCCCGACGCCGATCAGGGCGTCGAGGACTCGGCGGGCCAGCCGGGTCGAGGGGTTGGCCGGGGGTGGGTTCATGGACGTGGATCCTGCCGTACGCCGTGCCGCCAGGCATCCACGTCGGCGCGACGCGCCAGCCAGTGCGCGATCCGGTCCGGGGTGGCCTGCACCCTGTCGAACGCCTCGGCGAGCACCACCGGACGACCGACGGGCAGCATCCCGTCGACGGGCAGCAGCGGTTGTGCGACCACGTCGTCGGTGAGCATCTGCACGGTGGCCAGGCCGCAGGCGTGCGGCAACTCGGGAAGGGCAGCGGCCAGGGCCAGCCCGGTGGTGATGCCGACCGAGGTCTCGATCGCGCTGGAGACCACGACCGGAAGACCGATGTCCTCGGCAATCCGAAGACAGGCCCGCACGCCGCCGAGTGGCTGCACCTTGAGCACCGCGATGTCCGCGGCCTCGAGGTCCCGGACCCGATAGGGGTCCGCGGCGCGACGGATCGACTCGTCGGCCGCGATCGGCACGTCGACCGCCTTGCGGACCAGGGCCAGGTCCTCGACCGAGGCGGTCGGTTGCTCGACGTACTCCAGCCCTCCTGCGGCACGCTCCAGCACCCGGACCGCCGCCACTGCCTCCTCGGCCGACCAGCCACCGTTGGCGTCGATGCGGATCAGTCCCTGCGGCCCGATCGCATCACGGACCGCCTCGAGCCTGGCGATGTCGTCGTCGATCCTCTGGCCGGTCTCGGCCACCTTGACCTTCGCGGTCCGACAACCCCCGTGGGTGACGATCTCGTGCGCCCGCTCGGGCGTCGTCGCCGGCACCGTCACGTTGACCGGGACCTGGTCGCGGAGCGGCTGCGGTAGGGCCTCGTTGGCGGACTCCTCGGCACAGCGCAGCCACGGCTCGGCGACCTCGGGGCCGTACTCGAGGAACGGGCTCCACTCGGCCCACCCCGCGTCGCCCCGGATCAGCACGCCCTCACGATGCGTGATGCCGCGGAAGCGGGTGCGCAGCGGGATCGACCAGACCTTCATGACAGCGCCTCGATGGCCATCGCCTTCAGCCGGGCCCGATCGGGTTTCCCATTGTCCAGCAGGGGAATCTCACCGATCCGCAGCAGCTGCCGCGGCGCCCAGGCCCTCGGGTGCACGGTCGAGACCCAGTCCCGCACCTGGTCCAGGGTGAGGTCGGAGTCGGTGACGACGAAGGCGACCAGGCGCTGGCCCCACTCCTGGTCGGGCACCCCGATCACTTCGGCATGCTCGATGGCCAGGTGCTGACGAAGCCGCTCGGCCACACTCGGCCCGGGGATGTTCGTGCCGCCGCTGATCACCACGTCGTCGACGCGGCCGGCGACCTGCAGCACGCCGTCCTCGAGGCTGCCGAGGTCGGAGGTGACGAACCAGCCGTCGCGCAGCACCTGCGCGGTGAGCTCGGGGTCGTCCTGATATCCGTCGAACAGGGTCGGCCCGCCGATCAGGATCCGGCCGTCGCCATCGATCTCGAGCCGTACGCCGTCCAGTGGGCGGCCGTCATAGACACAACCCCCGGAGGTCTCGCTGGCGCCGTAGGTGGCGACCAGGGTGATGCCCTGGGCCACCGCCGACGCCCGCAGTGCGGGGTCGATCGGTCCGCCGCCCAGCAGCACGGCGTCGAGCTCGCCCAGCGCCGCGGTGTCGCTCTCGGACTCGAGCATCCGGTGCAGCTGCGTCGGCACGAGCGAGGCAAAGCGTCGCGGAGCCGTCATCGCCGCGACCGCATCGGCGAGACAGGCATGGTCGGCGACCACGACCGGGTGGTTTCCACCGACCACGGAGCGGATGATCACCTGCAGGCCCGCGACGTACGACGCGGGCAGCGCGAGGAGCCACTGGCCTTCGCCGCCGAGCCGTTCGTGGGTGGCACGCGCCGAGGCAAGCATCGCCGCCCTCGAGAGCAGCACCCTCTTCGGCTGCCCGGTCGACCCGGAGGTCTCGACGATCAGTGGTTCGGGTTCCGGCTCGGCACCCAGCCACGCGCGCACCGCCTCGATGACCTCGGCGGGGCTGCCGTGGACCGGACGCAACTGGCTTGCTGGCTCGAAACTCACATGACGAACGCTAGGGCATGCTGGAAGAATCACGGCTCGTGCACCTGACCTGGCTCGACCTTCACCACCGCGACATCACCGGGCGGCAGATGCACGATCTGCTCAGGCTGCGCCATCAGGTCTTCGTCGTCGAGCAGGAGTGTCCCGACTACGCCGACATCGACGGGCTCGACGTGGCCGGCGACACCCACCACGTGCTCGGCCTCGACGGCGATCGGCTGGTCGCGGTCGCCCGGGTGCTCTCGCCGGGCGTCCACGGGGACCGGGTTCGGATCGGTCGGGTCGTGGTCGCCCCCGAGGGCCGCGGCACCGGCGTGGGACACGAACTGATGGCCGAGACGATGGCCCTGTGCGAGCGGGTCTGGCTCGGGCAACCGATCCTGCTCTCGGCACAGGCTCACCTGGCCGGCTACTACGGCCGCTACGGATTCATCGAGGCGGGCGAGGTCTACCTCGAGGACGACATCGAGCACATCGACATGGTCCGCGGCTGATGTCGATCCTCAAGAACCTCGTCCCGCCCTCACCGCTCGCGGGGCGCCTGGCGCTCCAGTCGTTGCTCTTCGCCGTCGGCGACGGCACCTTCATGACCGGCTCCGCGGTCTTCTTCACCCAGGTCGTCGGCCTTTCCGCAGCGCAGGTCGGCCTCGGACTCACCATTGCCGGGGTCGCGGGATTCCTTGCCGCACTGCCGATGGGCAAGCTCGTCGACCGGTTCGGGCCGCGGCGGATGTGGGCACTGAGCGCGGCGGGGCAGGCAGCGGTGTTCTCGGTGTGGCCGTTCATCAATGACTTCCAGGGCTACCTCGCGATGGCGATCGTGATGGAGGTGATCGGTGCCCTCGGTGGAGCAGCCCACGGCGCCTACACGATCGACGTACTCCCTCCCGAGGAGCGGGTGACCTCGCGGGCCTACATGTATTCCGCACTCAACGTCGGCTTCACTCTCGGCTCGCTGCTCGGCGGCATCGCGCTCGCGTTCCACTCCAACCAGGTGATCCAGATGGTGCCGTGGTTCACCACGGTCGTCTTCGCCGTCAACGCCGCCTTCATCCTCAAGCTGCCGCGGGCCCCGCACGACCTGCGCACCGCCGAGGAACGCAAGGTGAAGGTCCCCGGACCCGGCGCCCTGCGCAACATCGGCTGGCTGTTCACCACCTTCTTCACCGGCGTGCTGTGGACCAACCAGGTCCTACTGCACCTGGTCATCCCGCTGTGGCTGATCGAGGAGACCGACGCCCCGCGGGTGTTGTTGGCGTTCCTGTTCGGCACCAACACGGTGATGTGCATCTTCTTGCCGATGCTCGCCGCGCGCGGCGTCAAGGACGTGGGTACGGCGCTGCGCGCGACCCGCATCTCGACGTCGTTCTTCGTGGTCTCCTGCATCATCACGCTGGTCACCCACGACACCGTGGGCTGGCAGACGATCGCGCTGGTCTGGCTCGGTCACGTCACGGTCACCGGTGCCGAGCTCTACCTCTCGGCGGCGAGTTGGTCCTTCGAGGCTGACCTGATGGATCCGCGTCGTCGAGGTGAATACCAGGGCGCCGCCGAGCTGACCGGGACGCTGGGCCGGGTGTGGGCGCCGGCGCTCTACACCTTCCTGGCCATGGAGATGGGCGCCTCGGGCTGGCTGATCATCGCCGGCATCGTGGTCCTGGCCACGGTGGGCCTTGTTCCCTCCACCAAGGCAGCCCAGCGGCACCTGGAGCGCCACGGCGAGCCCGTCCCTGCTTGAATCAGTCTTCGTGACCACCACCGCCGAATGGATCGCCGGTTCCCGGCCCAGGACCCTGCCCGCCGCCGTCGCGCCCGTGCTCGCCGGCACCGGCGTCGCGGCGTACGTCGACGAGCCGGTCTGGTGGAAGGCCGCCCTCGCGCTGGTCGTCTCGCTCGCACTGCAGGTCGCGGTGAACTACGCCAACGACTACTCCGACGGGATCCGCGGCACCGACCAGGACCGGGTCGGGCCGATGCGGCTGGTCGGTTCCGGGGCGGCATCGGCCAAGGCAGTGAAGCTGGCTGCCTTCGCCGCGTTCGGCGTGGCCGGAGTGGCCGGGCTCGTCCTCGCCCTCACCACGAGCTGGTGGTTGGTCGCGATCGGCGCGGTCTGCATCCTCGCGGCCTGGTTCTACACGGGCGGCAAGAACCCCTACGGCTACCTCGGCCTCGGGGAGGTGATGGTCTTCGTCTTCTTCGGCCTGGTCGCGGTGATCGGCACGGCCTACGTCCAGACCGAGACCTTTGACCTGCCCGCGCTCTACGCCGGCATCGCGATCGGGGTTCTGGCCTGCGCGATCCTGGTGACCAACAACCTGCGCGACATCGCAGGCGACCGCGAGGTCGGAAAGCGCACCCTGGCCGTCAAGCTCGGCGACGAGCGGACCCGCGCCTTCTTCGCCCTCCTCATCGCTGCCGCGGCGATCGCGGTCCTCGGAGTCGCGCTGGAGACGACCTGGTGGGCCCTGCTCGCGCTGGTGTACGTCGTACCCGCGGCGTCGGCGGTGCGCATCGTCATCCGCGAGCGTGCCGCCGGTCCCGCTCTGATCCCGGTGCTCTCGAAGACCGGTGTGAGTGAACTCCTGTTGGGACTCGGGCTCTTCGTGGGCCTCCTGCTGG
>DATCYH010000274.1:0-12731 GCA_036570405.1 Nocardioides sp. | reverse complement strand
CGTCCGCGCACAGATAGCGACCGGCGGCATAGGCGGCATCGTCGATGTCGTTGGGGTCGCTGGCCCCGTCCCCGTCCCCGTCAGCGGCCCACCTCGACCAGGTGGAGGGGATGAACTGGAGCGGCCCGACCGCGTGGTCCCAGGTGGAGTCGCCGTGCCAGGTCGCCGACTCGGGCGTCGATCGGATCGCGGCGAACCCGGGGCGTCCGTCGAGGGCGGGCCCCAGGATCGGCCTGCTGGAGCGGCCGTCGCTGCCCAGGCGTCGTCCGCCGATGGTGCCGTGGCCCGACTCGATGCTCCCGATGCCGGCCAGGGTGGTCCAGCCCAGGCGGCACCCGGGTTGCTCCTCCCCCAGCCGCAGCGTCGCGTGGCCATAGGCACGCACGGCCGCTTCGGGCAGCTCGGTGCTGGCCGCGACCTTGCGCACCCAGACCGGGTCGACGAGGCTCGCGCGGATGCCGTCGGTCCCGGTGGTTCCGGCGCGCACTCGCCCGGCCGTGGGCGGGGCGACGTACTGCGGTTGGCTGGTGGCGACGACGGGGTCGTGGAACGGTCCACCCTGCTTGCTGATCACGGCAGTGGCGATGATCAGCGCGATGCCGATCGCGGCAAGGAGTGCAACGTAGAGGCCGGCCGAGCGGGAGGGACTCATCTCGCCCGCCCGTTGCTGGCGTCCAGGGTGAGCCGCCGGTGCCAGGTCAGGGCCGAGGAGTCGGTGAGGGAGGCAATCTGGTCGATGATGACCCGAAGCCTGGCCGCGTCGTCGGGGGCTGCGGCGTGGTCGGCGGTGAACGCGGCGTCGAGGTGCTCGGGCCGGGCACTGAGCGCCTCGACCAGTTCCTCGATGATCTCGCGCTGCACCGCCATCACCTCACGACGCTCGTCGGAGAGCATCACGTAGTGCGCAGCCACGCCCTTGAGGACCGCGATCTCGTCACTGGTCGTCCGGGGCACGACCAGGTCGGCGTTGTAACGCACGAACGCATCGGTCGAGTAGGACTCCACCATCGCTGCCTGGACGGACCCGCAGAAGCGGCCGATCAGGTCGCTGGTCATGTTCTTCAGGGCGGCCAGGGAACGACGGCTGCCGTCGTACGGCGGCACCGGCCAACTTCCCATCGCCTGCATCCGCGAGAGCGCTTCGTCGAGTTCGGTGTCGGTGGCGTCGGGGAGATACCAGGAGCGGATCGTTGCCCAGACCGCACGGCGCTCCTGATCCTCGCCCAGGATGCCAAGGTCGATCCGGTCGGCGACGACCCCGTCCTCGATGTCGTGGACTGAGTAGGCGACGTCGTCAGCGAGGTCCATCACCTGCGCCTCGACACAGCGCCGTCGTCCCTCGACCCCTCTGCGCATCCACTCGAAGACAGGAAGGTCGTCGTCATAGACCCCGAACTTGGTGCCCGGCGCATCGCGCTGCCAGGGATATTTCGTACAGGCGTCGAGGGTGGCCCGAGTCAGGTTGAGACCGACCGAGTCTCCGGCCTCATCGAACGTCTTGGACTCCAGTCGGGCGAGCAGCCGCAGGGTCTGGGCGTTGCCCTCGAACCCGCCGCAGGCCTGGCTGAGCCGGTCGAGCACCTGCTCGCCGTTGTGGCCGAACGGCGGGTGGCCCAGGTCGTGGGCCAGGGCTGCCGTCTCGGTGATGTCCGGGTGACAGCCCAGTGCCCGGGCCAGGTCGCGCGCGATCTGGGCGACCTCGAGCGAGTGGGTGAGCCGGTTGCGCACGAAGTCGTCGCTCTGCGGTCCGACCACCTGGGTCTTGGCGGCCAGGCGACGCGACGCGGCGGCGTGCACGACCCGCGCCCGGTCGCGCTCGAACGCGGTCCGGATCGGGGCGTCGACACGCTTGGGCGGTTCAGGGACGATCCGCTCGCGGTCCAGTTCGGTGTAGAGGTCGCTCATCGTGGTCCGAGGTTATCCGTCGATCCCCGAACCGACAGACATCGTCCTCAGGTTGGCCGTCTCGTTGGTCCGACAGGTGGCACAGCCACGCCGTGCCACTGCTCAGTCGTCAGTAGACGGTCACGTGCACGTGGTCGAAGTGGTTGGCGGTCGCGGACCCTCGGTCCTCCATGGAGCGCCACCCCTCGCCGCCGCGGTCGACCGACCAGCTCTTCTGGGAGTAGATCGCATATTCGACGCCGAGCGCGCTGGCGTTGGCCCGGACGTATTCCGCGACCTGCCATCCCGCGTCCCCGCTGATCATGATGTCGATCGCGCGGCCCTCAGAGTGCTCGCCGTCGTCTCGGAACGTGCCGTAGGAGGAGATCTCGGGGAACCGCGCACACACGGCCTGGTGCACCTTG
This sequence comes from Nocardioides sp., assembly GCA_036570405.1. Lineage (GTDB taxonomy): Bacteria > Actinomycetota > Actinomycetes > Propionibacteriales > Nocardioidaceae > Nocardioides. Next base: position 10,422 of record DATCYH010000274.1, on the reverse strand, counting down.
ACCACGCCGGGTGCCACGCCGCTGGGCACGGACGTGCCGTTGGTGCAGCTGCCACCTGTGCCGCTGGCTGCGTCGGCGTCGTCGGTTGCGGTCTTCTTCTTCGCGACCGGCTTCTTGTCCGCGAGGAACTCGGCAGTCACCCAGCGGGACTTCTCCTCGATCACGATCTCGGCGCGCCCGGCGCGCTCACGACCGGTCGCCAGCACGGCCTGGCCCTTCTCGAGGAGGCCGACGTTCTTCGCCTGCTCGGTCGGGCCGTCCCAGAGGTTCAGGTCCTCCAGGGCCCACTGCTTGTCGTCCGCACCGGCAATGGCCTTGCGGGTCTGGGCTGCCTCGGCGCGGGCTGCGTAGGTCGCGCTGTCGACCTTGAGCTCGACCTTCGGCCGACGCGACGACGACCGGGAGACCGGCTTCGCGCGCTGGGGAGTGGTCTCCGGGATGCCGTGGTCGATCGAGGAGGTGAAGGACTGGTCGTTCGCGACGACGTCCTTCAGCTCCGGGGAGGACGTGGCGACACCGACACTCACTGCGGCAACGGTCGCGAAGGCTGCGATCGGGGCAGCGATCTTGATGGCGTTGCGCCTGGAGAGGAACGGGGTGGGGCGGGCATTGGTGTCCCGCTTGTGGCTGGAGTTCGCCACAGCGCTGATCCTTTGCAATCGAAGACATGGTCAGGTGCCTGCCGGATCGCGGCTGGCACAGTCACCGAGTGAAACACACGAAGGTTGAACATTCAGCATCAGGTCGTGCTGAATGGGACATTCCGGGCAGATCTGAGCGGGACGCTGTGTCTGGACTCACCCGGATCAACCCCCGGATGCGGCCGCGATGTCCTCTTCGATCGCGGCGCCGGCGCCGTCGGCGTCGGCCAGCCAACCCTCGGGCAGTACGACGTGCTTGCGCGGCGCACCCTGGCGGCCGCGCGGCGTACCCAGCTCCCCGGCCGGGAACGGCTCGGCCGGGTCGAGCTCGGCCAAGAGTGCGTCGAGCGTGGCCAGCGAGTCGACCAGGGCAAGCGAGTGGCGCAGCGGTCCACCGGCGCGGAAGCCCTTGAGGTACCACGACACGTGCTTGCGGAACTCCTTGCAGCCGCGCTCCTCACCCATGTGCCGTGACAGCAGTTCGGCATGGCGGCGCATCATCGCCGCCACCTCGCCCAGGCTGGGCAGCGTCGCCACGGTCTCGCCGGCGAAGGCCGCGGCCAGGTCGCGGAAGAGCCACGGGCGACCCAGGCAGCCACGGCCGACGACCACCCCTGCGACACCGGTCTCCTCGACCATCCGCAGCGCGTCGGCGGCCTCCCAGATGTCTCCGTTGCCCAGCACCGGGATGTCGACGTGCTGGACGAGCTCGGCGATGGAGTCCCAGTCGGCGACGCCGGAGTAGGCCTGCTGGACGGTGCGCCCGTGCAGGGCGATCGAGGCGATGCCGGAGTCCTGCGCGATCCGACCGGCGTCGAGGAAGGTCAGGTGGTCGTCGTCGATGCCCTTGCGGGTCTTCATCGTCACCGGTACGCCGTACGGCTCGGCGGCCTTGACCGCACGATCCAGGATCTCGGCGAGCAGGCCCCGCTTCCACGGGAGCGCACCGCCGCCGCCCTTGCGGGTCACCTTGGGGACCGGGCAGCCGAAGTTGAGGTCGACGTGGGCGACGCCGTAGTCGTTGCAGAGGATCTCGGTGGCCTTGCCGACGAAGGCGGGGTCCGTGCCATAGAGCTGGACGCTGCGGACCGTCTCTGCCTCGTCGAAGGTGAGCATCGACTTGGTCAGCTCATCGCCCTCGACCAGGCCGCGGGAGGTGATCATCTCGCAGACGAAGAGGCCGTCCGCGCCCTGGTCCCCCATCTGCTCCAGGCAGAGTCGTCGGTAGGCCGCGTTTGTGATGCCCGCCATCGGCGCGAGGACCACGGGGGTCTCCACGGTGAGGTTTCCGAGCTGCAGGGCCATGCACGCATTGTCCGACGGGGTGCGGGGTGGGCCCAAATCAGTGCTTCAGTCCGTGTTCGAGGCCGAGGGGCTGGCGGAGCCGCTGGCCTTCTTGTCCTTCTTCTGCTGCTCCTTCTTCGCCTTCTTCTCCGCCGCGCGCTTCTTCTTCTCCGCGACCGGGTCGATGACCTCGCCGGTCCAGTCGATCTGCTCCTTGTCACCGTCGGGCCACAGTGCGACGCTGCGCAGCTCGGAGCCCTTGGGGGCCAGGAAGATCATGCAGAGATCGGTGCGCGCGCCGGCCGCGAACTTCTTCGGCAGCTCGCGGGGCGAGCACTTCTTGAAGTGCGGGATCTCGACGGAGGGATAGAGGGTGGAGCCGCCGTTGTCGAGATAGATCGGCAGCACCTGTCCCCCGAGGTCGCTCTCACCGGTGTTCCTCACCGAGATCGTGACGAAGTAGGGCGTGGAGGCCAGCATCTCCTTGGTCAGCTGATAGCCGGCGAACTCCTTGACCTGGGCCACCTTGACCTTGTCCACCACCGCCTCGAACTCGCCGGTGAACGAACCCGGGTCCCACTTCACGACGGCCTTGTCACCGAACTTGAGCTCGAGGCCCGGCACGGTGAACCCGTCGACGACGGTCGGCGCGGCCGACGGCGACTTCTTTCCGTCGGCCTTGTCGTTGTCCTCGCCACTGCACCCGGCCAGCGCGCCAGCCAGGACGAGGGCCGTGGAGACGACGAAGGGGATCAGACGCGGACGGGGAGCGGCACTCATGGCGTCATTGTGCACGCCAGCGCGCCGCTCCCGTCGCTGAAACTCCCAACAGGCGGTCAGTCGAAGGGTCAGGCCCCGAGCAGACGCTCGGCGAAGTACTTCGAGATCCCGTCCAGGCTGATCCGCTCCTGCGACATCGAGTCGCGCTCACGCACGGTCACCGCATTGTCTTCGAGGGTCTCGAAGTCCACGGTGACGCAGTACGGCGTACCGATCTCGTCCTGGCGGCGGTAGCGGCGACCGATGGCACCGGAGTCGTCGAACTCGACGTTCCAGTTGCGGCGCAGCTCGGCCGAGAGCGCCTTGGCCTTCGGGGAGAGGTCCGTGTTGCGGCTCAGCGGAAGTACGGCGACCTTGACCGGCGCCAGGCGCGGGTCGAGGCGCAGCACCGTGCGCTTGTCCACGCCGCCCTTGGTGTTGGGCGCCTCGTCCTCGTGGAACGCGTCGACCAGGAAGGTCATCAGGCTGCGGCTCAGCCCGGCTGCCGGCTCGATGACGTAGGGCGTGTAGCGCTCGTTGTTGGCCTGGTCGAAGTAGGACAGGTCCTGGCCCGAGTGCTTGGAGTGCGTGGTCAGGTCGAAGTCGGTGCGGTTCGCGATGCCCTCGAGCTCGCCCCACTCCGAGCCGGCGAACCGGAAGCGGTACTCGATGTCGGTGGTGCCCTTGGAGTAGTGGCTCAGCTTCTCCAGCGGGTGCACGAAGTGGCGCAGGTTGTCGCGGTTGATGCCGAGGTCGACGTACCAGTTGGTGCGCTCCTCGATCCAGTACTTGTGCCACTCGTCGTCCTCGCCGGGCTTGACGAAGAACTCCATCTCCATCTGCTCGAACTCGCGGGTGCGGAAGATGAAGTTGCCGGGTGTGATCTCGTTACGGAAGCTCTTGCCGATCTGGGCGATGCCGAACGGCGGCTTGCGGCGGCTGCTGGTGACGACGTTGGCGAAGTTGAGGAAGATGCCCTGGGCGGTCTCCGGGCGCAGGTAGTGCAGGCCCGAGCCGTCCTCGGTCACGCCGAGGTGAGTCTTGAGCATGCCGGAGAACTCACGCGGCTCGGTCCACGCGCCACGGGTGCCGCAGTTCGAGCAGGCGACGTCCTTGAGGTCGACGTCGTCCGGGTTCTCACTCTGCCCACTCTTCTTGGACTTCTTCTCCGCATATTCCTCCTGCAGGTGGTCGGCACGGAACCGCTTGTGGCACGACTGGCACTCGGTCAGCGGGTCGTTGAAGGTGTCGACGTGACCGCTGGCGACCCAGGTCTCGCGGGGCAGGATGATGCTGGAGTCGAGGCCGACGACATCCTCGCGACCCTGCACCATCGCCTTCCACCACTGGCGCTTGATGTTCTCTTTGAGCTCGACACCGAGCGGGCCGTAGTCCCAGGCGGATCGCGTGCCACCGTAGATCTCGCCGCACGGGTAGACGAAGCCCCGGCGCTTGGCGAGGGAGACGACGTTGTCGACGGGCGAGGGGGGCGGCTTGGCCACGAAAAGCTCCTTGGGATCGGCCGGCTGGCTGCCGGTCTGGTGCTCTCAGCCTAACCAGCGAGTCTCGGCAATATTCAGGTCGGTGCCGGGTTCGACGTCTTCATAGGCACCGGGCTCATCAACGGCCTTGCTCAGCAGCGGGACGGCGCCGAGCTTGACGTCGTACGCCGAGAGCGCGCGGCGATAGGCGCCGACGTTGTCCCAGCGAGTCATCAGCACCCACAGGTCCGGCTCGTCGACGTTGCGCCCGACGCCGCCGTCGACGTACCCCTTCTGGTCTGCAAGCAGTGCGTGCGCCCGGGTGATCTCGTCGCGGAACGCGACGGCGTCGATCTCGGGGACGCGGAACCTGTTCACCACCAGCACGCTCGCAACCCTAGTCGCCGACCCGGCAGTTGTTGACGTCGCGATTCGCCGACCCGGCAGTTGTTGACACCCGTCACTTGCCGGGCACGTCAACAACTGCCGCCTCGACGTCGGTTTGACAATGGTTCTCATTCTGTTTGAGAATCCTTCTCATGAACTTGTCTGCCACGCGCTACGTCGCACCCGTCCTTGTCAGCGCCTCGCTCTTCCTTGCCGGATGTGGGGCGCTCTCCGGGGACGGCGCGGAGGTCAACCAGACGCGCATCACCACGGCGTTCTACCCGTTGGAGTATGCAGCCGAGCGCGTGGCAGGCGACCACTTCGACGTGGTCAACCTGACCGGTCCCGGGACCGAGCCCCACGACCTGGAGCTGAGCGTCAAGCAGACCGGACAGGTCTCTGATGCCCGCCTCGTCATCTTCCAGAAGGGCTTCCAACCTGCCGTGGACAAGGCCGTGGAGCAGAACGCGAGCGGGGACACCCTCGATGCCTCGGAAGTGGTCGAACTGCGCGGCTATTCCGAGGACGAAGAACCGGCGCACGCGGACGAGAGCCACGACGACGAGGGCCACGACGACGAGGGTGCGGCGCACGCGGACGAGAGCCACGACGGACATGACCACGGCGAGGACGACCCGCACTTCTGGCTCGACCCGCTGAAGATGGCCGGCTTCTCCGACGAGATCGCCAAGACCCTCGCTGAGATCGATCCCGACCACGAGGCTGACTTCGCCGCGAATGCCGCAGACTTCCGCGCAGAGCTCGAGGCGCTCGACAAGGAGTACGTCGACGGCCTGGCGAACTGCGAGCGCACCACCGTGGTCGTCAACCACGACGCCTTCGGCTACCTCTCGCGCTATGGCCTGAAGTTCGAGTCGATCACCGGCCTCTCCCCCGGTGCCGAGCCCACCGCCACGGAGCGTGCACGCCTCCAGGAGCTGATCCGCGAGAAGGGTCTGACCACCGTCTTCTCCGAGACCCTGGACAGCAAGAAGGCCGCAGAGTCTCTCGCCGGCGACCTGAAGATCAAGGCCTCGGTGCTCGATCCGATCGAGGGCCTTGGCGACAGCACGTCGAAGGAGAACTACCTTTCACTCATGACCAAGAACCTCGAGTCCCTCAAGCAGGCAAACGAGTGCTGAGCCGCACCTCCCGGCCGACGCAGGCCAGCACGAGTCGAACCGTCCTCGAGATCGAGGACGGTTCGGTCGCGATCGGAGGACGCCCGATCCTGCGTCACATCAACCTCCGTATCGAGCATGGCGAGTTCGTGGCCCTGATGGGGGCGAACGGTTCCGGGAAGTCCACCCTGATCCGGGCGATGACCGGGCTGCGCAAGGTATCCGGCGGCGAGGTGCGCCTCTTCGACAAGGACGTCGACCACTTCGGTGACTGGCAGCGGATCGGCTTCGTTCCGCAGCGCTCCACGGCGAGCGGCGGGGTGCCGGTCTCTGTGTGGGAGATGGTGGCCTCGGGCCGGCTCACCCGCCGCCGTTGGTTGCGCCCCCTCTTCCCTGCCGATCGCAAGGCGATCAACGACGCCCTCGAGGTGGTCGGACTGGCCGACAAGGCCAAGGACGGCACCACCACGCTCTCCGGTGGCCAGCAGCAACGGGTCCTGATCGCCCGCGCGCTGGCCGGCGACCCCGAACTGTTCTTCCTCGACGAACCCACCGCTGGGGTGGACCTGCCGAACCAGCAGGCGCTGGCCGAAGCACTCCAGGTGTTGAAGGACCGGGGATCCACGGTGGTCCTGGTCGCCCATGAGCTCGGCCCGATGGCCCGGCTCGTCGACCGTGCGATCGTGATGCGCGACGGCCGGATCGCCTACGACGGCGCACCGCTGGCCGACCACGAGGTCCACGGACCGCTCTTCGGGACCGGCCACGACCACCACCATCACCCCAACACCGAGCCAAGAGACCACGTGCCGCACGTCGTCTCGCCCTTGGACCACGACCGCAGCGAGGGGACGCACTGATGGAGATCCTGAGCTACGACTTCATGATCCGGGCGATGATCGCGGCCTTCTTCACCGGTCTGGCAGCTCCCGTCGTCGGCACCTACCTCGTGCAGCGCCGGCTCGCGCTGATGGGTGACGGCATCGGACACGTTGCGGTCACCGGTGTGGCGCTGGGCCTCTTGACCGGCACCTCGCCCACCTGGACCGCCGTGGCGGTCGCCATCATCGGCGCCGTGGTGATCGAGGTGATCCGCGAACAGGGACACGCCAACGGCGACGTCGCACTGGCACTGCTCTTCTATGGCGGCATCGCAGGTGGCGTGCTGATCACCGGCATCGCCGGCCAGAGCGCAGCCCGGTTGCAGGAGTTCCTCTTCGGGTCGATCACCACGATCTCCCCCGGCGACGTCTGGGTGACGATGTTCCTGGCCGCCGGGGTGATCGTGGTCGGCGTCGGTCTGGCCCCGCAGCTGTTCGCCGTCGCCCAGGACCAGGAGTTCGCCCAGGTCGCCGGGCTCAACATCCGCTTCTACAACGTGCTGGTGGCGGTGATGGCTGCGGTGACGGTGACCGTGGCGATGCGGACCGTCGGACTGCTGCTGGTCTCGGCGCTGATGATCGTTCCGGTCGCCACGGCACAGCAGGTGACCCGCAGCTTCCGTACGACGCTCCTGGCCGCCATGTTGCTGGGTGTCGGCGCCTCGTTCGGCGGGCTGATGTTCTCCGCCCTGGCCGCCGACGTACCGGCCGGACCGACGATCGTGCTGCTTGCGCTGGCCTGCTTCGTGCTGACCTGGCCCCTGGGCGTGCTGGTCCGTCGGCGACGTCGGCGGTTGATGCCGTTCGACGAGCTGGAGCCCCTGGCCCACGACGAGATCGAGGAGCACCCGCACGAGCACGGTGAGGACTGTGGGCATCCGGCGGTGCCGCACGGGGACCACGTCGACTACGTTCACGACGGCCACCGACACGCGCCGCATGGAGTGCACTATGACGAACACTGAGAAGCAGCACGACTCCCCCATCGCGATGGGTGGTGCCCGCCCGACGCGCCAGCGACTGGCCGTAGCGCGGGTGCTCGAGGGCCACGACGACTTCCGGAGTGCGCAGGAGATCCACGCACTGCTCGTCGACTCGGGTGAGAAGGTCGGGCTGGCCACGGTCTATCGCAACCTGCAGCGGCTCGCCGAGGCCGGGGAGGTCGACGTACTCCGCACTGAGGACGGTGAGGCTGCCTATCGCCGGTGCTCCGAGTCGCACCACCACCACTTGGTATGCCGCTCGTGTGGGCGCACCGTGGAGGTGGAGGGGCCGGCGGTCGAGCGCTGGACCGATGCCGTCGCCACAGAGCACGGGTTCTCCGACATCAGCCACACCCTGGAGATCTTCGGCACCTGTCAGAACTGCTCCTGACGCCCGCCGACCCGGCACTTGTTGACACCGGATTCACGCTCCCATCCACAGCCGACGGCATCCGCCATTGCTCGCCGAGTCCGGCCACGGTTCGGTGCGGGTATGCAACTTCATCTCGATCAACCGCTCGCGCACTGGCTCCCCCTCCCCAGTGACCTTCCATTCACCCGCCGCGAGGCGCTCGCCCACGGCCTGACCGACAGGGACCTGCGCAGGCTGGTCGAGCAGGGTCTGCTTCGCCGGCCGTTGCGCGGGGTGTTCGTCGACGCCCGTCTGCCGGACACGCTCGACCTTCGGGTGGCCACGTTGACCAAAGTGATGCCCGAAGGCTGTTTCGTCGCTGACCGGACAGCCGGATGGCTCCACGGCGCGAACATGATCCTCGCACCGAATGACCACCTCACGCTGCCGAAGGTCTCCCTGTTCCACCTGCCCGGCAACCGCTGTCGACGCGACCTCGCCAGCAGCGGGGAGCGCGACGTGACCGCGCACGACCTGGTCGAGGTCGGCGGACTGCAGGCGACCTCCCCGTTGCGAACCGCGCTGGACCTCGGCCGTCTCCTCCCCAGGGCGCAAGCGCTCGCGGCGCTCGACTCGTTGCTTGGTCTGGGCGTGTTCACCGACAACCAGTTGCTCGGCGAGGTCGAGCGCTTCGCCAAGCAACGCGGCGTACGACAACTCCGTTTCCTTGCGCCACTCGCCGACGCTCTGGCCGCTTCGCCCGGCGAATCGGGCTTGCGCTTGCTCTGGTACGACGGCGGACTGCCCAAGCCGCGCCTCCAGATCCCGTACGTCGAGGACGGCAGGGAGGTCTTCCATCTCGACATGGGCCTGGAGGAGATTCGCTTCGCCGCCGAGTATGACGGCGAGGAATGGCACTCGGCGAGCGATGCCGCCCACGACAGGCGCAGGCGCACGCGGATGCGAGAACAGGCCGGATGGCAGATCGAGGAGTTCCGCAGGGAAGATGTGTTCGGCCACCGCAAGGATGCCGACTGGGCACTGCGCAGTGCAGTCGCCCAGGCTCGGCGAAGTTTTGATCGCCGGACCCGACATCTGTGATGCGTCAACAACTGCCGGGTCGGCGCATCAGGCGTCAACAACTGCCGGCTCGGCGTTCGCGGCCCTCAGGCGGAGCCGTACCGCCGATCCCGCCGCGCATAGGTGTCGACGGCCTCCCACAGGTGCCGTCGGTCGACGTCGGGCCAGAGCACGTCGGAGAAGACGAACTCGCTGTACGCCGCCTGCCACAGCATGAAGTTCGACAACCGCTGCTCCCCCGACGTCCGCCAGATCAGGTCGGCATCGGCGAGCTCGGGCACGTAGAGGTGCTTGGCGAAGGTCTTCTCGTCGACCTTCTTCGGGTCCAGGCGACCGGCGGCGACCGCCTCGGCGATCGAGCGGGCAGCGTCGGCCACCTCGGCACGACCGCCGTAGTTCACACACATCGTCAGAGTGCAGACCGTGTTGTCCTTGGTCAGCTCCTCGGCGACCTGGAGCTCGCGGATCACCGACTTCCACAGCCGCGGTGTCCGGCCGGCCCAGCGGACACGCACCCCGAGCTCGTGCATCTCGTCGCGACGACGGCGGATCACGTCTCGGTTGAACCCCATCAGGAACCGCACCTCGTCGGGCGAGCGCGACCAGTTCTCCGTGGAGAAGGCATAGGCGGAGATCGCCTTCACGCCGATCTCGATCGCGCCCTCGACCACGTCGAACAGCGACGACTCGCCCTGCTCGTGGCCGGCCGTCCGGGGCAGCCCGCGTTCCTTGGCCCAGCGACCGTTCCCGTCCATCACCACCGCGACATGGCGCGGCACCAGCTCCCGGGGAATGGCCGGCGGACGGGCTCCGGAGGGGTGCGGGCGGGGCGGTCGAATCGATCGGCTCACGGTGACACCCTAGGACTCGGTGCCGAGATTCTCCTGGATGGTGCACCCGAACGGCGTTCTCGGCTCTATGCTGCCCAAGTGGTTAACGCGAACGACCTGATCGAGCAGCAGCTCTTCAAGATGCTCCGTCGCACCCAGGCGATCCATGTCCGGACCGCCAGCGGCGAGGTGGAGCTGGAGCGCTCCAGCTATGGGATCCTGTGCCTCCTCGCGGACGAGGGGCCACAACGACTCGGCGCGATCGCGACCACCTTCCGCCTCGATCCGTCGACGATCACTCGTCAGGCGCAGGCCGTCGTACGCCTCGGGCTGGCCGAGAAGACCGTCGACGAGACGGACCGGCGGGCCTCGGTGCTCAGCCTGACCGAGGTCGGCACGAAGGCCGTGGTCGAGGCGCGCGATCACCGACGCCGGATGCTCGATGCGATGCTCACCGAGTGGTCGGAGGAGGAGCGTACGTCGTTCCTCGACGCGATCACCCGCTTCAACGACACCGTCGATCACTGGGTGCTCAACGAGATCACCGTCGAGTGACGGCGGTCCCCGGACCCGGTTCGGCTCAGCGCTCGACGTAGGCCAGCGAGCGAAGGTTCCGCTCCAGG
>DATCYH010000273.1:0-5843 GCA_036570405.1 Nocardioides sp. | reverse complement strand
CCGAAGCAGCCGGCGCACTCCTGGAGGTCGGATCCATCATCGATGAGGGCGACCTCTTCGACCTCGACGAGGCGGCGCTCCTGAAGGCCCCGCTCTTCACCCGCGCTCCCAAGAAGGGCGAGGGCGATGCCCCGGTCCTGTCCGCCAACGGGGTGCGGCTGCTCGCCAACCTCGACCAGGCCAAGGCGGTTCCGCTGTGGCGAGTGGTGGTCGCCCTCTCGATCAGGCACGTCGGTCCGACCGCCGCCCGCGCCCTGGCCACCGAGTTCGGCTCTCTCCAGGTCATCCGGGAGGCCGACGAGGAGCGCATTGCCGACACCGAGGGCGTCGGCGGCACCATCGCCGCATCCGTTCGTGCGTGGTTCGACGGCGAGGACGCCGACTGGCACAACGCGATCGTCGACAAGTGGTCCGCTGCCGGCGTGACCATGGAGGACGAGCGTGACGAGTCCGTGCAGCGCACCTTGCAGGGGCTCACCGTCGTGGTCACCGGATCCCTCGAGCGCTACACGCGCGACTCGGTCAAGGAGGCGATCATCGCCCGCGGCGGCAAGGCCTCGGGGTCGGTCTCGAAGAAGACCGACTTTGTCGTGGTCGGGGAGAACGCCGGTTCCAAGGCGGAGAAGGCGGAGCAGCTCGGTCTGGTCATCCTCGACGAGGAGGGCTTCGAGAAGCTTCTGGCCGAGGGACCCGAAGCGGTCAGCCCGAGTGCTTGACCAGCTCCACGACCGCCTGTGCGGCAGCCTCCTGCTCGGCTGCGAACGGGTGGTAGGGCGCTGCCTTGTCCGGGAGGTTGGTCGAGCCGTTGACCCACGGGTCGTCCGAACACAGGTCGTGCCCGCGGCTGAGGGACCACATGTCGACGTACTCGACGTCGTGATCCTTGGCGGCCTGCTCAAGGTTCTCGTTGAAGGTCTGGTTGATCTCCCGGGCGTAGGCGTAGTCGCCCTCGGCAATCGGGAACCGGTCCCGACAGGTCCCCTTGGCCGGAAGCATCTGCGGATATCCCACGACCACGACCGTCGCCTTCGGGGCTCGCCGCTCGATCTCTGCGAGGACCCTGTCCACGTTGCCGGCCGACCTGTCCAGGCGCTTGAGCAGGCTCTGGTCAGCCTGCGACTCCTTGCCGTCGCGACACGGGGACCCCGTGGGGTCGAGGTCGGCGGCGGCGACGCAGTCGGTGAGTAGCTTGGCGAAGACGTCGTTGTCGTTGCCGCCCACGGTGAGTGTCACGAGCGTCGTGTCGGTGCTGAGGGCATCGAGCTGCGGGGGCCGCCCGGGGCCTTGGGAGCCGAGCAGGTCTGCGGTGCTAGCGCCTCCGCAGGTCGCGTCGATGAGCCGGTCGACCTCGAGCGCCTCGGCGACCAGCGCAGGGTAGTTGTTGGAGGACGGGAAGCAGGCGTTGTTCACGTCGGTGGTCGGCACGCCGGGGGCGGCCGCGTAGGAGTCGCCGAGGGCGACGTACTCCGTGGTACCCGGCGAACCGCTCTCGCGCCACTCCGACGACCCGATGGTCCGCTCGGGTGGTTCGGGATCCTCCTGCGTGCAGCCACCCAACATGAACGCGGCGGACAACACGCAGGCCGTCGTGGGGCGCAGGATGTGCATGGGCACAAGCATGCCAGTGCACCAGGCATGCTCGTGCCGATTCCGGTCGCCGAGCCGCTCAGCGCCCCAGGCCGAGCAGGGCATTCTCCAGGACCTCGGTCATCGCGGGGTGGATCCAGAACTGGCTGCGCGCCATCTCGCTCGCGGTCAGCCCGAAGCTCATCGCCTGGATGGCCGGCTGGATCAGGGTGGAGGCGTCCGGACCGAGGATGTGGGTGCCGAGGATGAGCCCGGTCTCTTGGTCGGCCACCACCTTGCAGATCCCGGTGGTGTCCTCGAGGGCCCAGCCGTAGGCCGTGTCGCCGTAGGCGTGGCTGGCCACCGTGACCCGGTGACCAGCACGGCGCGCCTCGTCCTCGGTCAGGCCCACGGCGGCGATCTGGGGATTGGTGAAGATGCCGGCGGGAACGAACCGGTGGTCGAAGGCCTGGAGGTCCTCGGGATGGGCCAGGTTGCGGGCGATGGTGCGGGCCTCGTGGTTCGCGACGTGCTTGAGCTGGTGCGGCGAGGAGACGTCGCCCAGGGCCCAGATGTCGTCGGCCGTCGTGCGTCCGAACTCGTCGACGCGGATCCGGCCGTCGTCGTGGAGCTCGATCCCGGTGTTCTCCAGCCCGAGACGGTCGGTTTTGGGAACTCGTCCGGTCGCGACCAGGAGCATCTCGCTCTCCACCCGGGTGCCGTCCGCGAGGACCAGGGCCACTCCGGTCTCGGTGGCCTCGGCACGCGCCACCCCCTGGCCGAGGTGGCAGCGCCACTGCTCGCGCGCCAGCGCGGTGAACCGGTCGCAGATCTCGGTGTCGATCTTCCTCAGCAGGTTGGTGCCACGGTTGACGATGCTCACCTCCACTCCCAGGCCCGAGAAGATGTGCGCGAACTCGGTGCCCACGACTCCGCCACCCAGGATGGTCAGCGATCGGGGCAGCGCATCGATCCGCATGATCGTGTCGCTGGTGTGGTGCGGCACGTGGGCGATCTCGGCGGGGACGGTCGGCCTGGCCCCCGCAGCGACCACGATCCGATCGGCCGTCACCTCCTCGGACCCGGCCGTCGTGGTGACACTGAGCGAGTGGTCGCCGGTGAAGGTGGCGTGTCCGGTGAACACGGTGGTGTTCTCGCCGTTCTCCCGGTGCTGGTGGGCCGATGCGGAGTTGGGATCGATCCGACCGAAGACTCGGTCACGGATGTCGGTCCACCGGACCTGGTCGAGCGTCGCATCGACGCCGAACCGGGCGGCGTCGCGGACCTGGCCCGCGACCTCGGCGGCGTGCACGAACATCTTCGTCGGGATGCATCCGACGTTGAGGCAGGTGCCTCCGAAACGATCCTCCTCGATCACTGCGAACTGCTGGTCGGACAGCGAGCGGTTCATCAGGAAGTTGCCGGAACCTGCACCGATGACGGCGATGTCGAAGTGGGTCATGGGGCCAGCATAGGATCGGGGCCATGCCTGAGATTTCCCGTGACGAGGTGGCTCATCTTGCCGACCTCGCCCGCATCGACCTGTCAGAAGCGGAGTTGAGCCAGATCGCGCCGCAGCTCTCGGTGATCCTCGAGTCGGTCGCCTCGATCAGCGAGGTCGCGGCCGGGGACATCCCCCCCACCTCGCACGCGCTCCCGCTGACCAACGTCTTCCGTGAGGACGTAGTGGTCCCCGGCCTGACCGCCGAGCAGGCACTGGCCGGCGCCCCCGAGTCGGAGCACCAGCGATTCTCGGTGCCGCGGATCCTGGAGGAGGACTGATGAGTGTCGACTACTTGCGCGCCTCCGCAGCCGACCTGGTTGCCGCCCTCGAGGCCGGCGAGGTCACCAGCGTCGAGCTGACCCAGCTCTTCCTCGACCGCATCGCAGCCGTGGACGGTCAGGTCAACGCCTTCCTCCACGTCGACGCCGAGGGTGCCCTGGCCCAGGCGAAGGCCTCTGACGAGCGCCGTGCCGCCGGCAACCCCGCCTCGCCGCTGGACGGCGTACCCGTGGCGGTCAAGGACGTCCTGGCCACCGAGGGCATTCCAACCACCTGTGGTTCGAAGATCCTCGAGGGTTGGATCCCGCCCTACGACGCCACCGTCGTGACCCGTCTCAAGGACGCCGGTCTGCCCATCCTGGGCAAGACCAACATGGACGAGTTCGCGATGGGATCGTCCACCGAGCACTCCGCCTATGGCCCGACCCACAACCCCTGGGACCTGGACCGGATCCCCGGCGGCTCCGGCGGCGGCTCGGCCGCCGCGGTCGCGGCCTTCCAGGCACCTCTCGCCATCGGCACCGACACCGGTGGCTCGATCCGCCAGCCCGGCGCGGTCACCGGAACGGTCGGTGTGAAGCCCACCTATGGCGGCATCTCACGCTACGGCCTGGTGGCGATGGCCAACTCGCTCGACCAGGTCGGCCCGGTGACCCGGACCGTGCTGGACTCCGCGCTGCTCCACGAACTGATCGGCGGACACGACCCGCGCGACTCCACGAGCATCGCCCAGCCGCTTCCGTCCCTGGTCGAGGCGGCCCGTGCCGGCGCGAGCGGCGACCTGAGCGGCGTACGCGTCGGCGTGATCAAGGAGCTCGGCGGCGACGCCGAGTCCGGATCGGGATGGCAGGCAGGTGTGTTGGCCCGGTTCCAGGAGTCGCTCGACCTGCTCGTCGAGGCCGGAGCCGAGGTCGTCGAGGTCTCGTGCCCGAGCTTCGTCCACGCGCTCGCCGCCTACTACCTGATCATGCCGTCGGAGGCGTCCTCCAACCTCGCCAAGTTCGACGCGATGCGCTACGGCCTGCGTGTGGTCCCGGACGGCGAGCCGTCGGCCGAGGACGTCATGCGCGCCTCGCGCGATGCCGGCTTCGGTGACGAGGTCAAGCGCCGGATCATCCTCGGCACCTATGCCCTGTCCAGCGGCTACTACGACGCCTACTACGGCCAAGCGCAGAAGGTCCGCACCCTGATCAGCCGCGACTTCGAGGCCGCCTTCGAGCAGGTCGACGTGCTCGTGTCGCCGACCGCTCCGACGACCGCCTTCACGCTGGGGGAGAAGCTCGACGACCCGGTGGCGATGTACCTCAACGACCTCGCCACGATCCCCGCGAACCTGGCCGGCGTCCCGGGCATCTCTCTGCCCAGCGGACTGGCCGACGAGGACGACCTGCCCGCAGGCTTCCAGATCCTGGCCCCCGCGCTGGCCGACGACCGCCTCTATCGCGTGGGAGCGGCCCTGGAGACCCTGCTCGAGAAGAAGTGGGGCGGTCCGTTGCTGGACCGCGCCCCGGCCCTGGATGGAGCTGACGCATGAGCACCGACACCCTGCTCTCCCTTGAGGAATCGCTGGAGAAGTTCGACCCGGCGATGGGCCTGGAGGTCCACGTCGAGCTGAACACCAACACCAAGATGTTCTGCGGCTGTCCTGCAGTCTTCGGCGGCGAGCCGAACAGCCAGGTCTGCCCGACCTGCCTGGGCCTGCCGGGTGCGATGCCGGTGGTCAACGCGAAGGCCGTGGAGTCGGCTATCCGGATCGGGCTCGCGCTGAACTGCGAGATCGCCGAGTGGTGCCGGTTCGCCCGGAAGAACTACTTCTATCCCGACATGCCGAAGAACTTCCAGACCTCGCAGTACGACGAGCCGATCGCGTTCGAGGGCTATCTCGACGTCGAGATAGCCGGCGAGAACGGCCCCGAGATCTGGCGTGTGGAGATCGAGCGGGCCCACATGGAGGAGGACACCGGCAAGTCGCTGCACGTCGGTGGCGCCACCGGACGCATCCACGGTGCCTCGCACTCTCTCGTGGACTACAACCGCGCCGGCATTCCCCTGATCGAGATCGTCACCAAGCCGATCATGGGCGCTCGGGAGAAGGCGCCCGAGATCGCCAAGGCGTATGTCGCCCAGCTGCGCGAGCTGATCGTCGCCCTCGGCGTCTCCGACGCTCGGATGGACCAGGGCTCGATCCGAGCCGACGTGAACCTGTCCATGGCACCTGCCGGGACCGGCGAGCTGGGCACCCGCACCGAGACCAAGAACGTGAACTCCCTGCGCTCGGTCAAGCGTGCCGTCCGCTATGAGATGCAGCGCCACGCGGCGATCCTCGACGGCGGCGGATCGATCCTGCAGGAGACCCGGCACTGGCACGAGGACACCGGCGTGACCACCAGCGGTCGCCCGAAGTCCGACGCCGACGACTACCGCTACTTCCCGGAGCCGGACCTCGTGCCCGGGGCCCCGAGCAGGGAGTGGGTCGAGGAGCTGCGTGGCACGC
>DATCYH010000272.1:0-1965 GCA_036570405.1 Nocardioides sp. | reverse complement strand
TGGTCGAGCGGGTGAAGCGAGGCGCCACCCGATTCCCCGCCTTCATGTCGGCCGGTGCTGCCGACCGACCCGCCCTGACCAGGGCAGCGGCCCGGGGCAGCGCGCGGGAGCTGGCCGGCCTCGGCTTCACGACCGTCTTCGCGCCGTCGGCCGACGTCACCACCGGCGCCGACGACCCGACCATCGGATCCCGCTCGGCGGGTTCGGATCCCCAGCTGGTGGCACGGCAGGTCATCGCGGCCGCTGACGGGATCAGCTCCGCCGGAGTGATGCCGGTGCTCAAGCACTTCCCCGGCCATGGCTCCGTGCCAGCGGACAGCCACGAGGAGCTTCCGGTGCAGGTGCGTTCACGCGCCGCCTTGACCAACACGGACCTGGCTCCGTTCCAGCACGCGATCGACATCCGGGTGCCCGCCATCATGGTGGGACACATCGACGTACGCGCCGTGGACCCGGGCACGCCCTCGAGCCTGTCGATGAAGGTGATCACCGGACTGCTTCGCCAGCGGATGGGCTTCGACGGGCTGGTGATCACCGATGCTCTCGACATGGCCGCGGTCCAGGAGGAGTACGGCGCCGCCAAGGCGGCGGTCAGGTCGTTGCAGGCCGGTGCCGACGTGCTGTTGATGCCTGCGGACGTCCGCGCTGCCCGGGACGGGATCGTGGCAGCGGTGAAGTCCGGTCAACTGAAGAGGTCGCGACTGGAGGAGGCTGCAGCGCGTCTGTTGGCCCACCTGATCCATCAGGCAGCCCAGCGGTCCCAGCCCGCCGAGGCAGGCAGCCAGGCCAAGTCGTCGCAGGCGCTGTCCGCGGCGGCCGTCACGGTGGTTGCCGGACCCTGCAGCGGGAACCTCGTGCCGGAAGGAATCCACGTCACCGGATCGCCGGACCGGGTGACCCGGCTGCAGTCCGCCGCCCGCGCGGCCGGTGTCCCGTTGGGCCGCGGCAAGAGGGTCGCCCTGGTCGGGTTCGGCGCAGATGTGCCCGCAGGCGCCGACATCGTGGTCGCCACCGACTCTCCCTATGTCTTGGGCCGTTCGTCGGCGCCGGTGAGAATCGCGACCTATGGGGACACCCCGGGAGCGATGAAGGCGCTGATCGGCGTGCTCACGGGGAAGGCCACGGCGCCAGGCAAGCTGCCCGTCGCCGTCAGTGGTGTTGCCCGCACTGGCTGCTGACACCCCGCTCGGTCGAGCGGGTAACAGGGGCCGTCCGTCGAGACTCCCGCCGCAGAGCCCGCCCTCCCCGTGGTGCGGGGTGCGGATGTTGTGCGCGCCGGAGGGCCCAGCCACCTCGGGTGGTGCGTGGGGTGCGGGCCCTGGAGCGGGTTCAGGCGGCCTGGTCGAGCGCGTCGTCGTGGGGTGGGTCCAGTGGGGTGGTGCCTTGTCCGGGTGTGACGCGCCATCGCTGTTGATAGGGGTCGGTCCAGAGGTAGGACGCGTCGGGTTCGCGGTGGTAGGTCCAGCCGGTGAAGGTTTTCATCCGGTGATGGCCTCGGCACAGGCAGGCGAGGTTGTCGGGGTTGGTCTGACCTGGTGGGCCGTGGGGGTCGTAGGCCTTGATGTGGTCGAGGTCGGTGCGGGTCGCGGGGATGGTGCAGTAGGGGAACACGCAGTGCTGGTCGCGGAGTTGGACCTGTTCGCGCATCGGGTCGGGTGGGTCGTGCTGGTCGACGGCCCAGTGCTGATTGAGGTCGATCACTGGCGTGATCCGGGCGTTCGATCCGAGCCGGGTCAGCCAGTCCTGGACCAGGCTCAGGAGCTGGGCTCCGAGTCTGCCGGCGTCGACCACCTTCGTGTTGGGGTCGAGGTCGCCGCGCAGGGTGCGGATGATGTCGGCGAGGGTGAAGTGCAGGTAGAGCTTGGCGGCGACGTAGGACCGGGTCGCGGGGACCGGTTCGCCGGTGGTGGGGTGGATCGGGTCGCCGAACCCGGCCGCCACCGCGGCGGCGCGGGCTGCGTTCGC
>DATCYH010000271.1:0-9987 GCA_036570405.1 Nocardioides sp. | reverse complement strand
GGGGTGCTGCTGCTCGGCCTGGCGGCTCCGAAGACTCCGCGGCTGGCCCAGCTCGGCTTCCTGATCGTGGCCGGCTTCCTGCTGGTCAACAAGGTCTACTCGCCGCAATACGTCCTGTGGCTGCTGCCGTTGGCCGTGCTGGCCGTGCCACGTTGGCGCGACCAGCTGATCTGGCAGGCCGGCGAGCTGTTCTACTTCGCCGCGGTCTGGTGGTACCTCGGCGGATTCCTCGAGGCGGGTGGCGACGGCGAGTCACCGTTGTACTGGGTCGCGATCGCGATCCGGATGCTCGCCGAGCTCTACCTCGTCGGGATCGTGGTCCGCGACATCCTGCTCCCGCACCACGACCTGGTCGACCGCGAGGACCCGGTGGGTTGGCGCGCCTCTCAGCCGATCTCGACGCGGTCGAACGACGTCGCGGTGTAGCGCACGCGTACGTCGATCTCCTCGCCGACGGCAGGCACGTGCGACCCGGCCGGCACGAACAGCATGCTGGCCTGCATGTGCGGCGGCTCGGCGAAGAGGCGCTGCTTGCCGCCGATGCTGTACGGCGACCGCACGAACCCGGCCGCATCCATGCCGCCGCGGGCGATCGCGCTGGCACGAGCCTTCATCGTGTTGGCGCCGGTGGGTGCCTCGAGCCCGATCCCGTGGGCGGTGCCGCCGCTGACGATCAGGATGGTGCCGGACTTGGGCGCGGAGCGTCCGCGGTAGCCGAAGATGTCGCCCCGGTCGACCTCGTGCGAGTCCAGGACCGAGGCCTTGACCGTGAATGCGTCCCGGTCGCCGAGCCACAGCGAGGTGCCGATCCGCGGGCGGATCGTGTAGTCGGGCCAGGAGCGGCCCAGGCTGGCCAGCTCGGCATCGGTCAGGTGGCTGACCCAGATCGTGGTGGCCGGCAGTCCGGCGGCAACGGCGTCGGTCATCAACCGCTGCACCTCGGACAGGTGCGAGGCACCTGTCATCGGCAGGTGGAAGGCGACCCCCTCGAAGTGGCCGGCCGGGTTGGCCTCCAGCCACTCACCGGCCTCACGCAGCCCGCGGGCACTGAACCCGTGCCGCAGCATCGAGGTCATCCGCTCGAGGACGAAGCGCGCCCCGGGGTCGCGGGCGAGCAGTCCCTGCAGGTCCTCGAGGCGTCCGATGGTGTGGATCACCCGCGGGTTGGGCGCCTTCGGCGCCTCGAACGAGCGCCACGGGGTGAGCACGAGCAGGGAGCCCGGAAAGTGCTCGGAGACCTCGCCTAGCTCGGCGTACGTGCCGACGGCCAGGGTGTCGACGCCGAGCGAGGCGGCCTCGGTGGCCAGCCGGGCATTGCCCAGGCCATAGCCGTTGCCCTTGGCGACGGGCACCACCTCGGGGGCGAGGGCGAGCACCCGGTGCTGGTTGGCGCGGAACCGGGCCGCGTCGACATGGAGGGTCAGGCTCATCAGTTGCCTCCCCGTCGCCGCATGTAGAGCTCGAAGGCCTTGTAGATCACCCGGTTGATCGGCAGGTCCCACTCGCCGACGTATTCTACGGCCTCCCCGCCGGTGCCGACCTTGAACTGGATCAGCCCGACATGGGGGTCGTCGGAGTCGAGGGTGTCGGTGATGCCGCGCAGGTCATAGACGTCCGCGCCCTCGGCCAACGAGTCCTGGATCATCGCCCACTGGGCGGCGTTCGAGCCGCGAACCTCGCGCTTCTCGCTCGAGGAGGCGCCGTAGGAGTACCAGGTGTGTGCGCCGACCCGGATCCAGATCGTGCTCGCGACCAGGTCGCCCTCGTGGTGGGCCAGGTAGAGGCGGATCTCCACTGCGGGATCAGGCCCACCCCCTGCACCCAGGACCTCGAACATCGTCCGGAAGTAGGACAACGGCCGCGGCGTGAAGTGATCGCGCTCGGCGGTGTGCGTGTAGAGCGCATGGAAGGCCTGCAGGTCGGCGTCGTCGCCGGCAGAGACGGTGCCGCGGGTGACCACGACGCCCTCCTTGGCGGACTTCTTGATGTTGCGCCGCCACTGCTGGTTCATCTGCTTGAGGATGTCGTCCTCGGTGCGCGGATTGCCGTCGGCGTCGCGCAGCGGGATCACGAAGTTGTACTGCGGCTGTCCCGCGGCGAATCCGCCCTCGGCGGCCTGGAGGCGCCACCCGGTCTCGTTGAGCTGGCTGACCACGCGGGCACCGACGGCGCTGCGCTCGAGCGGGGCGACCTCGGTGAGACGGCGTACGGCGTCGTCGGCGATGCCAGCCTTGATGTCGGCAGCGGACCAGCGGCCGGTGATCACCGGCGGGCCCATCCGGACACCGAACGCCCCGGCCCGGCGCAGGTGGGTCACCATCGGCGCCAGCCACTTGGCCAGGTTGTCGGACTCCCAGTCGATCACCGGGCCCTCGGGCAGGTAGGCCAGGTAGCGCTTCACCTTGGGCAGTTGGCGATAGAGCACGAGCGCGGCCCCGACCAGCTCACCGTCGCGGAACCAGCCGATCGACTCGCGACGCCACTCCGACTTCACCTTCCCCCACGCAGGGGTCTGCAGGAAGCTCGCCGAACGGCGCGAGCGGATGAAGTCGAGGTGGTCGTCCGTGGTGATGCTGGCCACGGACAGGACGGGCTGTGATGGGGAGGACACGGCCCGAGGCTATCGAAGTCGCTCAGAGCCGCTCGCGCAGCCACGCGAAGTCGGCCGAGTGCTGCTCGACCCCGCCGGGCGTCTCACAGATCACCGGCGCCTTCGCGTCCCGGATCACCGCGGCAAGCAGGTCCGGCTCGATCTTTCCGGCCCCGAAGTTGGTGTGCCGGTCGGCACCGGTGTCGAACTCGTCGCGACTGTCATTGGCATGGACCAGGTCGATCCGGCCGGTGATGGCCAGGACGTCGTCGACGATCGTCTCAAGCGCGTTGCCACCCGCGTGGGCGTGGCAGGTGTCGAGGCAGAAGCCGACCATGTCGGCCTGCTCCTCGCTCGCGATCGCGTCCCAGACCCCCTTGATCCGCTCGAGGTGGCGGGTCATCGCGTTCGTGCCGCCAGCGGTGTTCTCGATCAGCAGCGGGATCTTGATGTCGGTGGCCGCGATCGCCTTGCGCCAGTTGTCGAAGCCGATGCTGGGGTCCTCGTCGTCCTTGATGTGGCCGCCGTGCACGATCAGGCCCTTGGCGCCGATCGATGCAGCCGCGTTCATGTGCTGCTGGAGCAGCTTGCGGCTCGGGATCCGCTGCCGGTTGTTCGTGGTGGCCACATTGATCAGGTAGGGCGCGTGGACATAGAGGTCCACCCCGGCCTCCTCGGCGTCCACCTTCAGACCCTCGGCGCCGCCGGCGTAGTTGATCACCGGACCCTTGTAGGACTGCGGGTCACCGAGGAAGAATTGCACCAGCGTCGTGTCCCGGGCTCGTGCCTCGGCGATCGGGTCGGACTGGTCGACGTGGGCACCGATGGAGAGCGTCATGCGTCCCATCGTAGGAGCCGCGTCTCAGCTCAGCTCGGCGGTGACCCGGGTCATCGTCTCGATGTCGGCATTGCCGCCGGTCAGCACCAGGCCGGCCCGCTTGCCGCTCACCTGGGCGCGGTCGGCGAGCATCCCGGCCAGCGCCAACGCTCCGGCCGGCTCGGCCAGGTTGTGCGTGGTCCGGTGCACCAGCGCCATCGCCTCTGCCGCCTCGTCCTCCTCGACGCGGACGATTCGCGACGCGCCGCGGTTGATGATGTCCACCGCGATCGGGTCGGGGGTGCGGCAGGCGACGCCGTCGACGAAGGTGTTCGCCTCGTCGGTGCTGACCGGTCGACCCTGCTCGAAGGAGAGGGCGTAGGCCGGGGCTCCGGCCGCCACGACGCCGACGATCTCGGTGCGCAACCCGAACAGGTCCCGGAGGAGGATGTTGGCCGCGATCCCCGAACCCATCCCCACGGGTACATAGATGGTGTCCAACCCGGGCACCGACTCATGGAACTCGGCGACATAGGTGGCCACCCCCTCGACCAGCCACGAGTGGAAGGCGGGGATGTTCAGCAGGCCGCGTTCGAGCGCCAGCTGGGCGGCATACTCCCGTGCCTCCTGGAAGTCCTTGCCAGCGACGATCACGTCGGCGCCGAGGCCCTCCATGCTGTCCACTTGGTCGGGGTTGTTGTCCTCGGGCACGACGATCGTGACCGGCAGGCCGGCGCGGGCGCCGGCGAAGGCGATGCTCTGGCCGTGGTTGCCGCGGGTCGCGGCGATCAGCCCTGCCGGCGCGGGGATGCCGGAGACCCGCAGCCGCTCCATGAAGTTGATCCCGCCGCGGACCTTGAACGCCCCGGTCGGTCCGTGGTTCTCGTGCTTGACCCAGGTCTCGGTCTCGGTGAAGCGCTCCAGGAGCGGCCAGCGGTACGCCGGGGTCGGTGGCACGTGCCGGTTCACCACCGTGCGGGCATAGGTCAGCGAGTTGGGGGTGATCTGCGGCAGCTCACCGGTGGCCGGTGCCAGCAGTGGCTTGCGGCGCGCGGTGGACTCGTGCGCGGCCGGGTCGGCGCCGAGCTGGTCGCGCGAGATCGGCTTGGCCTTGGCGGTCATCTTGCTCGGCCGGGCCGGGGTGGTGGAGGCCTTGATCTGGGCGAGGGTCAGCTGGATCTCGTCGGGCCCCGCCTCGCCGGTGATCAGCTGGTCGGCGAACTCCTGCAGGCGCGCCATCCGGCTCATCGCGACGTCGTTGCCGATCCGGATCCGCTCGCAGTGGACCAGCTTGACCAGCATCGGTGTGGACAGGCCGATCACGTCGGCCAGCTCTGCGAGCCCGAGGCCCATCAACTGCTGGGCCTTCTGGGCGAGTACGTCGACCGGGTCGCCGTACAGCTCGGCCTGCTGTCGACGCCGATCCGCGAGCTCGGCATTCATCGCAAGCCACCCCCTCTGGTCGTCTCGGTCCCCGGCACACACTAGTGGTGTGGAGACCGGGTTTCGCTCGGGTTCACCTGTGACAAGGTGATCCCATGAGCCTCACGTCCGAGCTGCTGCTCCTCGACACCCGCCCCTGGGGACTGATCTGGACCCTGATCGCGGCTGCGGCGGTGCTGGCCGTGCTCGGTTTCGTGCTGATGCGCCGCAGCTGAGCCGGGAGCTCAGAGCAGGATCAGCAGCACCGCGGCGAGCGCCATCCCGATGGAGGCTGCGAAGCAGGCCAGCGCCACGTAGAGCATCGAGCTCGACTGGGCGGGCGCTTGGTGGCCGGACGGCGGGCCGAGCGTGGCGGCGTACGGCTGGTCGAAGCCCTGCTGGGTGGGTGCGAACTGAAGCGGTGCGAACTGTTGCGGTGCGAACTGTTGCGGGGCGAAGCCCCGGGACGGGGCCGACCCCTGCAGGCCGCCGTTCGAGTGCGGGTTGGAGTCGTACGACCCGGGGCCGCCGCCGGAAGCGGGGCCACCGGAGGCGAGACCACCGCCAGAGGCGGGGCCGGGGTGGAACTGCGGCGGTGGCACCTCGCCGAGCTGGTCGAAGACCTCCGGCGGCTCGGGGTCCGAGGCCCACGGGGTGCCGGGCGGTACGCCGATCTGGCGGAGCATCTGCAGCGCGATCGAAGCGGTGCGAGGACGCTGCTCGGGGTCCGCGTGGGTGAGCGCGGCGAGGAACTCGCCGTAGCGACCGGTGGGGGCGGCGACCTGGTTGCGAGGGCTGAGCCCGGTGAGCATCTGGATGCCGACGACCCCGACGGCGTAGAGGTCCTGCTGCGGCTCCGGTGCGGCCCCGTGCGCCTGCTCGGGCGCCATGTAGCCGTCGGTGCCGATCGCGCCGGGGAACCGGGTCAGCCGGACCTCGTCGATCAGGGCGGCGACACCGAAGTCACCCACGCGGACGTGGGGGCGGCGGGTGCCGGTCGGCTCGAGGAGCAGGTTGGCCGGCTTGATGTCGCGGTGCACGACACCTGCAGCGTGGATCGCCTCGAGTGCCTGCAGGGTCTGGTCGAGCACGACCGCCGTGTAGGACTCGGGCAGCCGGCCGTGGTCGCCGAGCAGGGTCTGGATGGAGCCGCCGCGGACCAGGTCCATGGTGAAGACGACCAGGTTGTCCTCGGCCGCCCAGCCACCGGGCGCCACCACGTGCGGGTGCTGGATGCGCACCGACTGCTCGCGCACGAAGCGCAGGAGCATGCCCGAGTCGTGCTGGCCGAGCACCTTGGCGGCGACGAACGCCTGGTTCTTGAGGTCCCAGGCGCGCCAGACCGAGCCCATGCCGCCGGCGCCGATCTGGTCGATCAGCTGGTAGCGGCCGGCGAGCGGCGAGTTCTGGTGAATACCCATGACGAAGGCAACCCTACCCAGATGCGCCTGCCTGAACCGCCGGGCGGCGTACAGCCTGTGCACACCGGTGCGGGCAATGATTTCGTCGCGCGTGGCGCGCGCTGATAGCCTGCACTGTCTTTCGGCTCTGTCGCCCCGACGGTGGCATCCGGCTGACAATCGCAGAGCCCTCCTGCCACGGAGAGACCGTGGCCGCCGAGTCCAGAGGAGGTGGAGACCGCTATGCGCGCTTATGAAGTCATGGTCATCCTCGACCCCAGCCTTGAAGAGCGGACGATTGAGCCGTCCCTCGACAAGTACCTCAATGTCATCCGCAACGACGGTGGCACCATCGAGAACGTCGACGTCTGGGGACGTCGCCGCCTTGCATACGAGGTCAAGAAGAACGCCGAAGGCATCTACGCCGTCATCTCGCTGCAGGCCGAGCCGGCCACGGTCAAGGAACTTGACCGCCAGCTCACCCTCAACGAGTCGATCCTTCGCACGAAGGTGCTGCGCGCACAGGCCTGAGCCTGTGGACAACACCTTTTGTCTGTCGGTGGCTCAAGGCACGATGAGTCCCGACGTACCAATGGATCAGAAAAGGGAGACCTGAGATGGCAGGCGAAACCGAGATCACCGTGGTCGGCAACCTTGTCGACGACCCGGAGCTGCGCTTCACCCCGTCGGGTGCGGCCGTGGCCAACTTCCGGATCGCGTCGACGCCGCGGACCTTCGACCGGCAGACCAACGAGTGGAAGGACGGCGAAGCGCTGTTCCTCGCCTGCTCGGTCTGGCGTCAGGCTGCGGAGAACGTTGCCGAGTCGCTGACCAAGGGCATGCGTGTCGTCGTCCAGGGGCGTCTCAAGGCCCGCACGTGGGAGACCCGTGAGGGCGAGAAGCGCACCAGCTTCGAGATCGAGGTCGAAGAGGTCGGTCCGTCGTTGAAGTTCGCGACCGCCAAGGTCGCCCGCAGCCAGCGCTCCGGCGGTGGCGGTGGTGGCGGCTACTCCGGTGGTGGCGGCGGCTTCGGCGGCGGCCAGTCCCAGGGTGGTCAGTCCCAGGGCGGCTACCAGGGCGGCCAGTCCTCCCAGGCCAACGACCCGTGGGCCACGCCGGCCCAGGGTTCTGGTGGCCCGCAGGGCGGCCAGTCCGGCCCGGTGAACGACCCCTGGGGTGCCCCGGGTGTCGGCTCCGAAGAGCCTCCCTTCTGATCCGCAGCTCAACCGTCAACCAAGCCACTACCCATTCCGGCGCTGCCACGAGCAGGGCCGGGCTCTGGAAAGGAGCACCACAATGGCAAAGGCAGTGATTCGCAAGCCCAAGAAGAAGGTTTGCCAGTTCTGCAAGGAGAAGGCGACGGGTGTCGACTACAAGGACACCACGCTCCTCCGCAAGTTCATCTCTGACCGCGGCAAGATCCGCGCCCGTCGGGTGACCGGCAACTGCGTGCAGCACCAGCGCGACGTTGCCATCGCGGTCAAGAACGCCCGCGAGGTCGCATTGCTGCCCTACACGTCCACCGGACGCTGAGGAGGAACGGGAACATGAAGCTCATCCTCACTCAGGAAGTTGTCGGTCTCGGCGCTCCCGGCGACGTGGTCGAGGTCAAGGACGGCTACGGCCGCAACTACCTCATCCCCCGCGGCGACGCGATCCGCTGGACCCGTGGTGGAGAGAAGACCATCGAGTCCATCAAGTCGGCCCGCGCCTCGCGTGCGGTCCGCGACCAGGACCACGCGGTCGAGGTCAAGAGCAAGCTCGAGGCGAAGGCAGTCAACCTGCCCGTCCGTGCCGGCGAAGGTGGCCGTCTCTTCGGCGCCGTCACCGTTGCTGACATCGCCAGCGCGCTCTCCGAGACCTCTGGCGAGAAGGTTGACAAGCGCACCATCGTGCTCGGCAACCCGATCAAGGCGCTCGGCTCACACCAGGTGTCGGTCAAGCTGCACGACGACGTCTCGGCCACCGTGTCGCTGAACGTGGTTTCTGCCTGATCCAGGCACTCATCGCACCCCGTCGCCCCCCCAGGGCGGCGGGGTGCGATGCATTTGGTGCCGCGCCGCTTCGCCTGCGTCCCCGCGCCCTTGTAACGCGCCGTCGGCAGATCGAGGCGCCGGGAAGCGCAGCGTCAGGGTGAGGGGGCTGGTTCGCCAGCTGCCCAGGGCCGGGCGTGGGCAGCGAAGAGGTTCCAGATCAACCACAGCCAGAGCAGTACGAAGCCGAGCTCGGCATAGTCGAGCATGGCCTGCGAGTCGGCGGCCGAGGCGAGTGCCGGCAGTGCCGCGACGATGACGGCGAACCAGAGGGTCAGCCCGAAGCGGGCGAAGAACTTCCGGTCACCCGCAGCCCGAGCCGCGGCCTTGAAGGCGATCGCGGTGGCGATGACGAAGGCCAGGTCGGGCAGCGAGGCTGCCCACTTCAGGGCCAGCTCGGCGTCCCGGAGCTGGGTCTGCATGAAGGGGAACCAGAAGACCAGCGAGACCACTGCGGCAAGCGCAGCCAGGCTCAGCAGCTGAGTGCGCTGGGGGATTCCGAGCGAGACGATTCCCCAGGCGACCATGGCCCAGCCGATGAAGTCGGGGAGCAGGTCCCAGGCGCCGATGCCTTCGCCGCCGAGGGTGTCCAACGCGACGACGACCAGCCCCATCGCCATCTTCTGCAACGGGGTCATCGACTTGCGCTCGGGGCGGACGCGCGCGCTCTCGCCAACCTCGTTCTCCACGCCCGGAACTGTAGCGGCGTCGGGGGCTCAGCGCCCCAGCACCATCCACTTCTCCCCGCGGGCCCGCAGCCCCAGCACCACGGCGCGAACGCCCATGAAGCCGAACCCGAAGCTGATCCACAGCCAGGGCAGGTCGGGGGCCATCAGGGCGAGCGGCGCGTAGGCGACCAGCACCACCAGTCCGCCCCACGCCAGGTAGGCGCCGTCGCCGGCCCCGATCAGCACGCCGTCGAGGACAAACACGTAGCCCGCGACTGGTTGCGCGGCCGCGGCAGCGAGCAGCAGCGGCGCCAAGGCGTCGACCACGTGCGGGTCGTCGGTGAACAGGTGCCCGATCACTTGGCTGGAGGCGGCCAACGCGAGGCCGGTGACCACGCCGGACAGGACTCCCCAGCGGACCATCCGGCCGGTGATGGCGCGGGTGCCATCACGGTCCGAGGCCCCCAGGCGTCTGCCGGTCAGCGCCTGCGCGGCGATCGCGATCGCATCCAGGACGAAGGCGAGGAAACCCCACAGGGTCATCGCCAGCTGATGGGCGGCCATGCCGACGTCACCTCCGGCGCGGACAGCGGCGTACGTCGTGACCAGCAGGGCGGCGCGAAGGGTCAGGGTCCGCACCACCAGGGCGACGCCGGAGTGGGCGGCGGCAAGGATGCCGGGTACGTCGGGTCGCAGCGACGCCTCGTGGGCGCGGGCGCCGCGCACCACGACGTACACCAGCATCGCGGCCATCAGCAGCTGCGCCAGCACCGAGCCGATCGCCGATCCCTCGAGGCCGAGCGCGGGGACCGGGCCGAGGCCATAGACCAGGACCAGGTTGAAGACGATGTTGAGCAGGTTCCCGACGACCGCGGCCACGAGTGGGGTGCGGGTGTCCAGCATTCCGCGCAGGACACCGGTGGCGGCCAGCATCACCAGCAGCGGGGTGGTGCCGAGGAACGCGATGCGCAGGTATGCCGTCGCGTGGTCGGCCACCGGTCCGCTGGCGCCGAAGAGCCCGACCAGCCCGGGGGTGGTGGAAATGCCGACGACCGAG
>DATCYH010000270.1:0-5710 GCA_036570405.1 Nocardioides sp. | reverse complement strand
GAAGGAGTTCCAGGCCGTGCTCGCCGGCCTCTCCGACGCCGGTGTCTCGGTGGACGAGCTGGTCGCGTCCAACAAGGAGGCGCTCACCTACCAGGTTCCCTACCTCGCCCGGGTCGTGCACGCACTGCACGCGTCCCGCGGCGACGTACCCCGCACGTTCGCCGCCGTCATCGCGCTCGCCGACAACGGCATCCCGGCCTTCAACCACGGGCCCTACATGCGCATCGACGCCGACGTCAGGTTCTTCGACGAGCCGGAGTACCGCCAGAAGGACTGCCCGACCTACCAGGGCCTGCGCGGAGAGGGGTGCTGATGGAACGCGGCGTACGCATGATCGCAATCAAGTTCGGCATCTTCGGGCTCATCGCCATCCTCCTCTTCGCAGCCCTCTACAACACGATGACCAACAAGGTGGAGGGCGGCACCAAGACCCTCTATGCGTCCTTCACCAACGTCAGCGGGCTGCGCTCCGGCGACGACGTACGCATCTCGGGGGTGAAGGTGGGCCGCGTCGAGGGCATCGAGGTCCAGGACAATCGCTTGGCCCGGGTCGAGTTCACCGTCCAGGACAAGCAGGCAGTCAGTGACACCACGCGCGTGGAGATGCGCTACCAGAACCTGCTCGGCCAGAAGTACCTCGCACTGACACCGGGCTCGAAGCCGGGTCGGAGGTTGGCCGCGGAGGCCGAGATCGGGTTGAACCGGACCGATCCCGGATTCGACCTGACCGCACTGCTCAACGGATTCGAGCCCCTGTTCAACGTGCTCTCGCCCGATGACCTGAACACCCTGGCCCACAACATCGTCTCGGTGTTGCAGGGTGAGTCCGGCAGTATCGAGTCGCTGCTCGGCGAGACCGCCGAGCTCACCTCGTTCCTGGCCGACCGCGACGAGGTCTTCGGGGACGTCGTCGACAACCTCACGCCGGTGATCGAGAACCTCTCCAGCAAGTCGGACGAGTTCGACACCGCACTGGTCGAGCTGAAGACGCTGGTCACCGAGCTGAACAAGAGCTCCGATGAGTTCTTCACCCCGCTCGCCACGATCAGCAAGAACCTGGCCTCCACGACGAGGCTGATCAACGACATCCGTCCCTCGCTGGAGCGCGACATCGAGGCCATCAAGACGCTCGGCGGCACGATCAAGCGGGGGACCCCGACGATCGAGACGGCCTTCGGCGCACTGCCCGACCTGCTCTCGGCGTTCATGCGCTCGCAGTCCTATGGCAGCCACCTGCAGGTCTATCCGTGCATCTTCGGCATCAGCCTGATCGGCGACGAGCCGCTGTGGCTGGGCCCGACCGACGGTCCGTTCTCGGAGGCGTGCCGATGAGCTTCGACAAGTCCCCGCGGGGATATCGCCGGATCGGCCTGATGGGTGCCGGGGCGCTTGCCCTCGTGGCCGCCCTGATCATGGCGCTGACCCTGTTCCCGTTCGGCAAGGACACCTACACCGCCGAGCTCGAGCACACGGCCGGCCTGCGCGTCGGCGAGGAGGTGCAGGTCGCCGGCGTGGGCGTCGGCGAGGTGCGCAAGATCGAGCTCGATGGCAAGCAGGTCCGGATCGAGTTCACCGTCGACAAGAGCATCGACCTTGGCAAGGAGACCACTGTCGAGGTCAAGGTCGCGACCCTGCTCGGCACCCACTTCCTGCTGGTCAGCCCACAGGGCGGGGGAGAGCTGGCCGACCAGAACGTGCCGCTGGCGCAGACCCGGGTGCCGTTCAACCTCCAGGACGTCCTCAACGAGACCGGGGACCTGTCGCAGAAACTGGACGTCAAGGCGATCACGAAGTCCCTCGACGAGATCTCCACGACGATGGATGCCTCCCGCGAGGAGTTCGTCCCGGCGTTGCGCGGCATCTCGGACGTGTCCCAGATGTTCGCCGAACGATCCGACGACCTGGCCACCCTGCTCAAGTCGACCAGCACGTTCAGCGAGCAGCTGAACAGCAACAGTGACGACATCACCCAGTTGCTCAAGCAGGCCAACGTCCTGATGACCGAGCTGACGTCGCGGCGTACGTCGATCCACAACCTCCTGGTTGACCTGAGGGCGGTCGGCACCGAGCTCACCACCCTGATGACCGAGAACCGCGAGGACGTCGGCCCGATGCTGGACAACCTCAACGCCACGATCACCCTGCTCACCAAGAACCACGAGAAGCTCGGCGAGATCGCGGAGACGCTCGGGCCCACTGCACGATATTTCGCGAACTCGACCGGATCCGGGTCCTGGCTCGACCAGTACATGCCCGAAGCGACGCCGGACGGCATTCGCTGCAAGCTCGAGGGGAAGTGCTGAGGATGCCATCGATGAACAAGTCCCTCAGCGCGCTCCTCGCGGCAGTGCTGGTGCTGCTCGGCCTCAGCGGCTGCTCCCTGGTCGGCGACGACAAGATGGAGATCACCGTCGAGCTCGCCGACAGCTCGGGGCTCTTCATCGGCAACGACGTCGGCGTCCTGGGCGTTCCGGTCGGCGAGGTCACCGCGATCGACCCGGTGGGCGACCACGTCAGGATCACCCTCGAGGTCGACGCCGACGTCAAGGTGCCCGCGAAGGCCGGGGCCGTCGTGGTGTCGCGAAGCATGGCCACCGACCGCTACGTCGAGCTCACCCCGGTCTACTCCAAGGGCCCGACGATGAAGGACGGGGCGGTGATCACGCCCGAGATGACCAGGACACCGGTGGAGTGGGACCAGGTGCTCGCTGCGGTGGACAAGCTCGCCGAAGGCCTCAACGGGGAGGGCAAGGACGGGAAGTCGCTCAAGCGGCTGCTCGACTCCACGTCGGGCTCGCTCGACGGCAACGGCGCCGAGATCCGACGTACGATCGAGAACTTGGTTGGCGGCACCGAAGCCTTCTCCAGCAACAGCGGCGAGTTCCAGAAGACCGTCAAGAACCTGGAGTCCCTGACCGCCGCGATCGCCGCCAACGACAAGCTGGGGCGTGAGTTCATCAAGCGGGTCGCGGACACCACTGACCTGGTCAAGGCCGAACGGCTCAACATCGAGACCTCCGTCGACAGCATCGCCAGGACCATCAAGCTCCTCGGCATCTTCGTCACGCACCACCGTGACGACCTGAGCGCGGCAGCGACGAATGTCGAGGACATCAGCACC
This sequence comes from Nocardioides sp., assembly GCA_036570405.1. Classification (GTDB taxonomy): domain Bacteria; phylum Actinomycetota; class Actinomycetes; order Propionibacteriales; family Nocardioidaceae; genus Nocardioides. Next base: position 2,589 of record DATCYH010000270.1, on the reverse strand, counting down.
CGGATCATGAAGCACGACGGCTCGCTCGACGAGTTCCTGCGGGTGATGCCGGTGGCGATGGAGAGCCTGGGGATGGCGATCAACGACCGGAGACGACTCGACATCAAGCTGCCACCCACGATGATGTTCCCCGGCTCGGACCTGCTCAAGGCGATCTGTGGCCTGCTACCACCGGTGGTCTGTGAGGAGCTGGGCACCTCGCCCGACCTCGGGCGCATCCTCGACGAGCTGCTCGGAGGCCGGACGCCGTGACTCGACCACTGAGAGCTGCCGTCGTGGCCGTCGTGCTGGCGCTGCTCGGCTCCGCCTGCTCGGTGCTCAACGCCGAGAACATCCCGGTCGCGACCGGTGTGGAGGACCCCTACTCGATCACGGTCTTCTTCCCCGACGCGCTCAACCTTGCCAACGGTGCGGCGGTCAAGATCGACGGGGCGACCGTCGGCCGGGTGCAGGAAGTGTCCACCGAGAACTTCGAGGCCAAGGTCTCCCTGGACATCGATGGGCGCACCAGGCTTCCCCAGGACACCACCTTCCGGCTGCGTCCCACTACCGCGCTCGGCGAGCTGTTCGTCGAGGTGATCCGTGGTGACGCGACGGCTCGGCTCGCATCAGGGGCCGTGATCGGGTCCGACCAGACCAGGGTGGCACCAAGCGTGGAGGACGGCCTGGCCGCCGCCTCGCTGCTCATCAACGGTGGCAGCCTGAGCCAGATCAAGACCATCGTCACCGAGATCAACACGACGATGGACGGGCGTACGACCACGATCAGGGACTTCATCGAGGGGACCGGAGCGCTGGTGTCGACCCTGAACGACAGCACCACCGACCTCGATGCGTTCATGACCGCGCTCGCGGACACGTCGAAGATGCTCAACGCGCGTGAGGACGACATCAACGAGGCCCTCGAGGTCGCCGGACCGGTGGCGAAGGTGGTCCGACGCAACAAGGACGACATCACCACGCTGCTGGCCGACATCGAGGCGATGAGCGGGACCGTCGACGGACTCGTCAGCGCCACTCGAGAGGACCTGACCGCAACCCTGACCGAGATCGGGCCGGTGCTCGAGACGCTGCAGGCCTCCAAGGGGCAGGCCAAAAAGATGCTGATCCAGGCCACCGATCTCTCGGGAAAGATCGACCGGGCGGTCCCCACGGAATACCTCAACCTGCTCCTCGTCCTGAAGCTCTCGGGTGACTTCGGCCTGCCGACGGCAACCACGCGCGGTCGGGAGGCGAGCCGATGAAGAACAAGAAGGCGGCCACCGCGTCACTGGGCAAGCTGGTCTTCGGAGCGGCCGTGCTCGGCGTCGTACTCATCGCCTGCCTGGCCCTGCTCTTCGCATGGATCCTGCGGGCACCGATCGGGCAGGAGCGCGCCGAGATCACCGTGACCATGCCCTTCACCGGCGGTCTGTTCGAGGGATCGGCCGCCACCTATCGCGGGGTGAACATCGGCGAGGTCACCCACATCGACCTGGACAACAAGGGCGTGCGGGCCACGGTCCGGCTCAAGGCCGGAGCGCAGGTGCCCCGCCAGGTCGAGGCGAAGGTGCGCTCGCTCTCGCCGGTGGGGGAGCAGTACGTAGACTTCCGACCGACATCGGCCGAGGGTCCCTATCTGCAGAGTGGTGACGTGGTCGCGGCCGACGCCAAGGACCTGCCGGTCTCCCTGGCCAAGATGGTCACCGGGCTGCAGGCCGCGATGCGGCAGGTCGACCCGGACAAGGTCCGCACGGTCCTGAAGGAGCTCAACATCGCCTTCGCCGGCAGCGGCGACGACCTCGATGCGCTGCTGACCAACACCGAGATGATCCTGGAGACGCTCGACACCAGCTGGCCGCGCGTGGAGAACATCCTCAAGGACGGCAAGACCAGCCTCGAGATGTTCGCCGACAACCGGGAGACGCTGGTGTCGTTCGCGGCCTCTGCTGCGACGGTGGGGACCTGGTTCATCGACTGGAACCCCGACCTGGTCAAGGTGCTGAAGACGATGCCGACCGACCTGACCAACCTGATGGTGCTGATCGACGGGGTTGACCGACGACTGCCCGGAGTGCTGAAGGACCTGAACCCGTTGAGCCGCTTCCTGGCCCTGCGTGGTCCGCACCTCCAGGCGACATTGGAGATGACGCCGTTCGGCTTCGGGCGCTTCGCCAGCGTGATGTACGACGGCTACATGAATGTCACGGCCAACCTCAACGGCCAGAAGACCTGTGACTACGGCGTCAAGAAGAACGACCCGATGTCGGGTCCGGACAAGCGCCAGACGTTGACCGACGGACACTGCGGGGAGTTCCCGTGGCGTGGCGCCAACCACGCCCCGCCCGCCCTCTCCCGTTGACCGCGAACCTGCAGTTGTTGCGTGTCGAACCGGCACTTGTTGCGTGTTGAACGGGCACTTGTTGTGGCTCTCGTAAGCCTTCCAGGCCGGTTGTCCACAGGCAGCGGCGACATGGGTTTCGATTTTGGTCGGCTACGGTCACTGTTTCGTGCATGACCGAACCCCCGACCAGCCCGTTCCTGTGGTCACACCTCGATGACCTCGCCATCGCCCCCTTCACGCTGAGGCGGTGGCTCCAGGACGGTCGC
>DATCYH010000269.1:0-6765 GCA_036570405.1 Nocardioides sp. | reverse complement strand
GCTTGACGATCTCGTTGAGCAGGGCCTCGACACCGAGTCCGGTCTTGGCGCTCACCTTGAGCACGTCGGCGGGGTCGCAGCCGACCAGGCCGGCCAGCTCGGCGGCGTACTTCTCGACGTTCGCGCTGGGCAGGTCGATCTTGTTCAGCACCGGGATGATCTGCAGGTCCGCGCCCATCGCCAGGTAGAGGTTGGCCAGGGTCTGCGCCTCGATGCCCTGGGCGGCGTCGACGAGCAGGATCGCCGCCTCGCACGCCTCGAGCGAGCGGGAGACCTCGTAGGTGAAGTCGACGTGGCCGGGGGTGTCGATCATGTTCAGGACGTAGGTCCCGGGGCCGGCCTCGACGTCGTGCTCGGCGGCGGCCTCGTCGGTGACCGTCCACGGCATCCGCACGGCCTGCGACTTGATCGTGATGCCACGCTCGCGCTCGATGTCCATCCGGTCGAGGTACTGCGCGCGGGCGGCGCGGGCGTCGACGACTCCGGTCAACTGCAGCATGCGGTCGGCAAGGGTCGACTTGCCGTGGTCGATGTGCGCGATGATGCAGAAGTTCCTGATGATCGCGGGATCGGTGTGACCAGGCTGCGGCGCGTTCTTGAGGCTCACGTGGCCCTTTCGGACTTGCGTTTGAACAGTTCACTGACCGTGTTGTACGTCGATCGCGGGTCGATCGTGGGTCGTTGGCGCATTCTCCCACGCAGGGCTCGAAGCGCCGAACTGACTGGGTCAGGCCGTGGGCACCCAATATCGGCGCTTGGTGCCGCGCACGTCCTCCAGGACGCCCCCGGTACTCTCGATCACCCGGATCGAGGCGACGTTGTCGTCGTCGCAGGTGACCAGGGCAGGGTTGATCCCGAAGCTGTGCGCGAGCGGAAGGATGGCGCGCAGCATCCCGCTGGCGTGCCCGCGTCGGCGAGCGGAACGGCGTACGTCGTACCCGATGTGCCCGCCGGCATCGGCCAACTTCTCGTTCAGGCGCTGGCGCAGCGCGATCCGACCGAGATAGGTGTCCCCCTCGATCCACCACCGGGTGGAGGTCAGCACCCAGTGCGCCGGGATGGCGGCCTCGTCGACCTCCTGGGCGCGGATCTCGGCCACGAACGCTGCGAATCCGGCCGGGGTGCGCCAGGAGTCGGCGAACTGCTCGATCCACCCGGCGGTCTGGGTGTCAGTGGTGGCTTCGGCGACGAACTCGTCCATCGCCTCGAGGAACGAGTCCATGACGAGGGTCGTGGGTGGCACGAGTGCGGGCATGGCGCCAGTGAACCCGAGCCGGTCGTGTCGGCGCACCTTGATTTCCATTGCCACCAGCGGGTTTACTGGTGTTCGTGAACGGATTTGGGGTGCACCGGGGGCGCTGATAGAGTTTCCCCTTGCATGTCTGGCGCCCTCTTCGCTGACATGCCACGGGCTGCAGATTCCCGCGGGCCCACCCGGTGGACAACCCACCGTCCACCCAATAGACCTCCAATCCAGTCCGAACCAAGTGAAAGCGCAGCAACGTGGCGAACATCAAGTCCCAGATCAAGCGCAACCGCCAGAACGAGGCGGCGCACGAGCGCAACAAGGCCGTCAAGACCGGCCTGAAGTCCGCTGTGCGCAAGTTCCGTGAGCTCGCCGAGGCCGGCGACAAGGACGCCGCCGTCGCCGCTGGTCGCGAAGCGAACCGCAAGCTGGACCAGGCAGCCTCCAAGGGTGTCATCCACAAGAACCAAGCGGCGAACCGCAAGTCGTCGATCGCCAAGAAGGCTGCCTCCCTCTGAGGTGGTCCTCCGCGCAGCAGGCGTCGATCCCCTCGGGGATCGGCGCCTTCTTGTATTTCGTGCACGTTCACCAGCCTTACGGGTCACACCCGGCGCAGGAGTCACCGGGTACCGGGTGACTCCGGTACCTCCCGGGCAAGATCTTGCCCGGGAAGCACCAGACTCACCGGGTACCCGGTGACTCCGTCCGGGTCGTTCGCGCTCAGCGCTGGTCGCGCAAGCCCGCGACGGTGAGCACCAGCTTCTCCAGGGTGTACGCCGCGTCGTGTGCGGCGCCCTTGATGTCCGCGTCGGCCTGGGCGATCGCCCGGATCGCCTCGGCCAGCCCGGTCGGGCTCCATGCCCGCGACTGGTCGCGCAGGGTGCGCAGCTTCCACGGAGGTACGCCGACCTCGCGGGCCAGGTCCGCCTCTCGCATCCCCCGCGGGGCCGAGACATAGCGGGCCAGTCCACGCACTCCCCCGGCAAACGCCGAGGTGATCAGCACGGGCGCGGTCCCACCGTCGAGGGCCCAGCGCAACTCCTCCATGGCCTTGGCTCGCCGGCCGAAGAAGGCACTGTCGGCCACCGCGAAGGACTTCGCCTCGGCACGACCGCCGAAGTAGCGCTTGACCTTCTCGGTGTTCAGCGATTCGCTCGGGAAGTCATTGACCAGCTGGTGCGCCGCGGCGGACAACGAGCGCAGGTCCTGCCCGATCGCCTGTACGAGGAAGTCTGCTGCCTCGTCATCGATGCGCGATCCGTGCCGGCGTACCTCGGAACTGACGAAGCGCGGGAACTCGGAGGCCTTGATCGCGGCCGACTTGTGCTCGGTGACCGGGGCGAGCTTGCGGAGCTTGTTGAGCACACCAGAGCCCTTCTGGCCTCCGCTGTGGACGAGGATCAGTGCCACGTCCTCGACAGGCTCCTTGCAATAGACGAGCAGACCCTCGACCGACTCGTCGGGCAGGTTCTCCAGTTGACGCACCACGATGCACCTGGTGCTCGAGAAGAGCGAGGGCGCGGCGAGCTCACCGAGCGTGGCCAGCGACAGGTCGCCGCCCTGCGCCTCGGAGAACTCCGCTTCCCCGTCAACAGCCTTCACCGCGGCCTTGGACTCGACCACCGTGCGCTCGTTGAGGAACTCCTCGGGACCGGTCACCAGGGTGACCTTGCCCAACACGTCTACTGCTCCCTTGCCTGCCATCGCGGGCAAGCCTGCCACAGGCCTCGGACAGCAGGAGCGCGGGGAACTGCGGCCGGCGGGCCCGGGTCAGTCCCGGGTCCGCACCTTCACCCCTTCTCCGTCGCGGAGCACGAGGACGTCACCATCCCTGTCGGTGCGGAATATCGCGGCCCCCGACTCGGCCAGCGGGTCCATCGTCGAGGGAGCTGGGTGGCCGTAGTCGTTGTCCGCCCCGAGCGAGGCGATCGCCACCGAGGCATCGAGGGAGAGCAGATGGCGCATGTCCTGGTACCGGCTTCCATGGTGAGGGATCTTGAGTACGTCGATCCGCAGCCCCGGCCACGTCTTCATGAAGGCCTTCTGTGCCTCGGGCTCCTCATCACCGGTGAGCAGGATCCGGATGTCGTCCACCTCGGCCACCAGCACGATCGAGGAGTTGTTCGGGTCGTCGCGGAAAACGACACCGGGCGTCGGGCCGACGACCTGCAGGGTCACCTGGCCCACCCGGCGTACTTCACCCAACGCGGGCACGCGCACCTTCCCCCGAGTCGCCTCGAGGACGGATCGGTAGCGTTCCGGGGGCTCGGGTAGGGCACTGACCAGCACTTCCCCAATGCCGCGACCAGCCAGCGCCCCGGGCAGTCCGTCGACGTGGTCGGCGTGGAAGTGCGTGAGCACGACCAAGGGCAGCGCCTCGACATCGAGACGGGACAGGCACTTGTCCACAAGACCGGGGTCCGGGCCGGCATCGACAAGGACCCCTCGCCCCCCGCCGGCATTGAGGACCACGGCGTCCCCTTGCCCTACGTCGCACACCGCCATCACCCATCCCCGAGGCGGCCAGTGGGGACTGGGCAGTGGCACCACCACGACCAGGACCATCACCACACAGCACGAGAATCCCGACCAGCGACGGGCGAAGACGGGGCCGAGCGTCACCGCGAGTCCGAGACAGAGCACAGTGAGCAGGGCGACCGGGACCACGGTCGTGCCCCAGTCGATCGCGGGCAGGGACAACCGGGCACAGCGGTCCGCGACGGTGATGATCCCCCAGGCACACCAGCAAGCGACCCACCCGCACAGTCGACCTGCCGGCACCCAGACCAGGCCGATCAATCCGCCGAGGAGACCGAGGACCGTGGCTGGCGCCACGAGCGGTGCAGCGAGGAGGTTGGCGAGGACCGCCACCAGGCTCACCTGTCCCGAGATCGCGGCCACGATCGGGGTGCACGCCAACTGCGCTGCGGTCGGTACGGCGATGGCCTGGGCGGCCGGCATCGGCATCCAGTTCGCAAGGGCTCGTGACCAGCCGGGACCCAGGAGCAGGATGCCGGAGGTGGCCAGGACCGACAAGGCGAACCCGATCGTCGTACACAGCCACGGATCCCAGACCAGCAGGCCGACCACGGCCACACCGAGACATCGGATGCCCCGTCCGGTCCCGTTCGAGCCCATCCCGATCAACGCGACCGTGCCCATCGCGGCGGCACGGACGACACTGGGCTCGGTGCGCGCGAGGAGGATGAAGCCGATGATCCCGAGTGCGCCCAGCACGTACTGCCACCGCCCGCGCACGCCGCACCAGCGCCCCACGATCAGTAGGAACCCGACGACCAGGGTGAGGTTGGTGCCCGACACCGCGAGCAGGTGCGTGAGGCCGGTCGTCCGGAACTCCTCGGCGATCTCGTCGGGCATGGAGGTGTCGTCCCCGTCCACGAGAGCGGGCACCAAGGCACGCTCCGGCATCGGACGGTGACTGACCGCAGCACGGATCGATGAGCGCACCGTCCCCGACCCACGCCACAGGACGGAGGGTTGCTCGACCCTGACCGGCGCTGTGAGCGGGGTGAAGACGGCCGCGACGTCATGACCGTCGGCGCTGGCGAGTCGACCCCGCAGGTGCAGGCTGCTCCCCAATCTCGTCCCGCTCCAGGTCTCGTCGGCGATCACCAGCACGGGTGTGTGGACGGCGTACGACGTGCCGTGCGCGGAGACGTCGGTGACCACTGCTCGCATCACCACCGAGGTCGAGAACTGGCCCGACACCTCGCGAGGATCAGAGGTGATGGTGATCCGCGCGTCGACCGCGGAGCGCATCGGGGCGAGCGTGGCGACCGGCCCGCTCCCGACCGACATGTCGCGCAGGACCGCGCTGGTGCCGACGGCCAGCGCCACGAGCAACCAAGCTGCGATCGCTCGACGCATGCCAGGACGACCGGCGATGACCAGCGCCAGCAGTCCGGCGACCACGCCTGCCAACAGCGTCGCCCGGGGTGCCAGCAGCCCACCGAGTCCGCCGAGCCAGGCCGCGGCTCCTGCGGCAGCCATCCGCAGGTCCCGGATCTCGACCGACGGGAGTCCAAGGTCGAGCGCCGGCATCAGACAGTGACGTGTGGAGCGAGCTGGGCCAGCGTCTTCTCACCGATTCCGTCCACCTCCAGGAGCTGGTCCACAGCGCGGAAGCCGCCGTTGTTCTCCCGCCAACCCACGATCGCCTGGGCGGTCACCGGGCCCACGCCGGGCAGCTCCTCGAGCTGTGAGACGGTTGCGGTGTTGAGGTTGACCAGCTCACCGGGCCCCGGTTGGCCCGGCGCGGGCGCGGCCGACGCGGCTTGGCCGGGTGGCGGCGGGACACCCACGACCACCTGTTCGCCATCGACCAACGCGCGAGCCTGGTTCAACCCGGTCAGGTCCGCGCCCTTGCGGATGCCCCCGGCTGCCTTGATGGCATCCACGACGCGGGAGCCCGGAGGCAGGATGACGATGCCTGGTCGGCGTACCTTCCCCGAGACGTCGACCACCAGCTCGGTGACGGGCGTCGCCGCGGCACCGTCGGGACCCACCACGCCGGACGCAGCAGGTTCACCCGGTACACCGCTGACCAGGGCGGGGCCATCGTTGGTGGTCTTGATCGGTGTTCCCGGGTCATCTCGCAGCACCCACCACGTGGTCACCGCCATCGCGACAGCGGCGATCACGGCCAGCACGGCGACGTGCGAGGAGTTGAGCGCCACGCGACCTCGGAAGGCCGAGGCATCCAGCCAGCCGCCGCGCCTCGCCGCGTGGCGACCTGCCGGCGGGATCGGCGGAGGAGGTGCCAGACCCGTGCTCTCCTCCGGCGGAGTCAGCCTGGGCAACTCGGACTTGCGCTCCACCACAGCGGGGGTCTCGGCTGGCAATTGCTCAGCGGTACGTCGGATCCGCGTGTGCGCCTCTTCCTGAGGGAACGGCACCAGCTCGCCCATCGACCAAGCGTCCTCGACATCGCCCTCCGAGACCTCGGGGTCGACAGTTGGGCGCGCTCCGGTCGGGGTGTCGTCGGCCCGGGCGCCGCGATAGCCCTGCAGCTCAGCGCTCAGGAGCGCGAGCCGACGCGACACCGCCTCGGCGTGTGCTGGGGACTGTCCTCTCGAACGCATGCGCTGACCGTAGGCAGTGGGCGGGGCCCGCGGAAGCGGCTCACCTCCGGCCTGTGGACAACCCCCTCGAACCCGCGCAGCCAACTGCTTTCCGGCGACTGGACGGGTGTCAAGAACTGCCGGGTCGGCGCTCCAGGGGTGTCAACAACTGCCGGGTCAGCAATCCAGGGGCGTCAACAACTGCCGGGTCGGCGTCAGCTTGCGCTGTCTGACTCTGTGCCGTTTGATCCAGCGCTGTCTGATCCTGCGTCGTCTGCGTCCGGACCCTTGGACCCGAGGTCGTCACTGTCGGGCTCCGCGGCGTCGTCCAGCGGCACGGCGCCCGGAAGCGCGGGGGCGATGCAGATCGCGGCCATCCCGGGACCGACGTGGGCTCCCAGCACGGCGCCCAGCTCGGTGGTGCGCACCGGCTCGGCG
>DATCYH010000268.1:0-3489 GCA_036570405.1 Nocardioides sp. | reverse complement strand
GGGCGTCGCGCCTGAGTTGGCGGCGCACGCCGCCCGGGCCAGCCAGGGCCACATCGGGCGTGCCAAGGCGCTGGCCAAGGACGAGGCCACCCGAATTCGCCGACAGGAGATCGTCTCCTTGCCGATCCGCCTCACCTCGCTCGGATCGTGCATGACGGCCGCGACCAACCTCTTCGATGTCGCCAAGGAGGAGGCCGAGGCGATCACCTCGGCCCTCGACGCCCGCGAGAAGGCCGACCTGGACTCGGCCTTCGGTGTGGTCGAGCGGGGTCGGCGTCCGAGGGAATATGCGCCCGCACTCTCGGCCCTGGAGAAGGGTCAGAAGACCCGGGCCAAGCGCCGCATCCTCGACGTCGTGGACCGTGGGCTGATGGACCTGGTCTCGGTCTATCGCGATGCGATCGTGCTGGCCACGGTTCCTGCCGGCTCCGGCACCGAGCTGGTCAACGCGGAGATGCGCCAGGACCTCGAGCGTCTGGTCCGGGTGACGACACCGGAGTCCAACCTGGCGCGGATCACCGCGGTCTTCACCGCACGCGAGCAGATGCTGGAGTTCAACGTGCCGGCGCAGTTGGCACTGGAGTCCATGATGGTGGGACTGCGACTGCCCGAGGGGCAGCGTCCCTGAGGCCTTCGGAAGGCGACTTGATGAAGCGTGTCGTGGCCATCGTGGCGATCCTTGCCCTGGTTCTGCTCGGCCTTGGCGGCGCCGTCCTGGCGATCACCTCCGGTGGGTCGACCGACTCACGAGGACAGGTGGGCGATGCGGCCGGGTCCGGTGCGGACACCGAGCAGGGGGACCAGACGGCCCCCGACCCGGCGTTGCAGGAGTTCTACGACCAGCGGATCGACTGGGAGTCGTGCAAGTCCAAGTTCCAGTGCGGCACGCTTGCGGTGCCGCTGGACTACGCCGACCCGACCGGCAAGACGATCGAGCTCAACCTGCTGATGCGGCCCGCCGATGACCAGGGGTCCAAGGTCGGACCGCTGGTGGTCAACCCCGGCGGCCCCGGGCAGGGCGGCACGAGCTTGGCCGAGCAGGCCGATCTTTCGTTCGGCGAGCCGCTGCTCGAGAGCTTCGACGTCGTCGGGTTCGACCCGCGGGGCACCGGCGAGTCCGCCCCGGTCGACTGCCTCAGCGACACCGAGCTCGACACCTTCGTTGCCGCCGACCCCACACCGGACACCGCTGACGAGCGGAAGTCACTGGCCTCTGACGTCTCCGCCTTCGGCGCCGGTTGCGCGACGAAGAGTCCCGAGGTCTCCGCCCACATCTCCACGGTCGAGGTGGCCCGCGACATGGATGTGCTGCGCGGCGCGATGCGCCGGGACAGGCTGGACTACTTCGGCTATTCCTACGGCACCAAGCTGGGCGCGACCTATGCCGATTTGTTCCCCGAGACGTCCGGACGCCTTGTCCTCGACGGTGCGGTCGACCTCTCCCTGGACTATGCCGAGTCCAACCTCGAGCAGGCCGGTGGCTTCGAGACCGCGCTGACGGCGTACGTCGAGGATTGCGTCGAGAAGGGCGACTGTTATCTCGGCAAGACCGCCGCCGAGGGCCAGAAGACCATCCAGTCCTTCCTGACCGGGCTGGACCGGAAGCCGATCACGGTGGGTGCGCGCCAGCTCACCGAGGGCACCGCGTTCTATGGGATCGCGCTCCCGCTCTACAGCAAGGACTACTGGATCCTCCTCGATGACGCCCTCGAGAGGGCGCTCGCGGGCGACGGCACGAAGCTCCTGGAGCTCGCCGACTACTACTCCTCGCGCGGAGCGAACGGCTATGAGGACAACAGCATGGAGGCGATCTGGGCGATCAACTGCCTCGACGACCCGTCGTCCACGCCGCTCAGCAAGATCCCGGGGCGGATCAAGACCTATCAGCAGGTCTCGCCCACGTTCGGCGAGTTCTTCGCTTGGGGCGAGCACTCGTGCGCGGGGCTCAAGGTGGATCCGCCCGAGCAGCGAGCGCCGATCACCGGCGCCGGCGCGGATCCGCTGCTGGTGGTCGGCACCTCACGCGATCCCGCGACCCCCTATGCCGGTGCGGAGTCGATGGCCGAACAGCTCGAGTCGGCGATCCTGGTGCGCCGAGACGGCGACGGGCACACGGCGTACAACTCCGGCGATGACTGCATCGACGAGACGATCGAGTCCTATCTGGTCGACGGCGAGGTGCCGGACGAGGACTTCGTCGACTGCGGCGCATAGTCCGGCACGCCGGCGATCGGGTCTGCGATGGCCTGGATCCGACGGGTCGCCAGCTCGATCATCAGTCGGGCAGCCGGTGAGAGCCGTGCGTTGGCGCGGTGCACGATCGCGATCGTGTCGACCTGCTTGGGACGCAACCCGACGTAGCCCGCGTTCGGCGCCAGGCGGGGGAGCAGCTGCTCGGCAGCACCCTTGGGGATGACGGTGTCGACCAGGCCCATGCCGACCAGCTCGACAGCGGTCTCGACGTCCTCGACCTCGATCCGGGTCTGGGGGTTGTGGCCGGTCTCGTGGAGCAGCTTGCGCAGGACGATCCGGGTGGAGTCCTCGGCGCGAAAGGTGGAGTCGGGCATGACCAGGTTGGCGGTCGCGAGCTTGGCCGCGGTGATCGGTTGCCGGATGCGGTCGAGGTCGGCGCTGATGTAGACCAGCTCGTCGTGGGCGACCGGCACCACGGTCATCCCCTCGCTGATCACGCCGGGTACGGCGATCATCGCCGCCTCCAACCGACCGCGGCGCAGGTCGTCGAAGACGTCGGAGGAGTTCTGGCCGACCAGCTCGACCCGTACGCCGGGGTGGCGCTCGAGAACGTCGGCGATGAGCGCGGCGCCGGCATAGAGGCGGGCGGTGCCGAACATGCCGAAGCGGATGGTGCCGGTCTCGATCGCGCTGACCGACATCACTGCGCGGCGCGCCTCGGCGGCTGCTTCGAGGGTCCGCTCGGCGTGCGGGCGGAGCTCATGGGCGGCCTCGGTCGGCGTCACGCCGCGACCGATCCTGGCGAAGAGCTCGATGCCGAGGGACTTCTCCAACGACCGGATCTGCTCGGAGATGGACGGCTGGGCGTGGCCCAGTTCCTCGGCGGCGGCGGTCAGCGAGCCGAGCTCGAAGACCGCGAGGAAGCAGCGGAGCTGATGAAGCGAAAGCATAGGCACTCCCTATGGAATGTATTGGAAAGACAGGCTACTCCTATTGGTTGGAATGACGGACAATTGGTGCAGAAGCGCCACACGTCTGTTCGACCGAGGAGGTCACCATGTTCGTCAACCACTGCACGCACTGCGACAAGAAGATGCTGATCTTCCCGAGCCAGGTCACCGGCATGGCCAAGGTCGACGGCGTCGTCGCGATGACCTACACCTGCTGGTGCGGCGAGGAACAGTTGTGGCACGAGGGCATGAAGAACGCTCAGGCCCCGACCGCAACTGCCGCCACCGCCACCGTCTGACCCCTCATCTCGCCGACCCGGCACTTGTTGACCCCATCTCGCGTCAA
>DATCYH010000267.1:0-11674 GCA_036570405.1 Nocardioides sp. | reverse complement strand
CCGACGACGCCCTGGCGGCGGCCGACGACGCGATCGAGGGACTGCTCGAGGAGGACTGGCGCCCCGAGCACGTCGCGTTGCTGACCACCGGCAAGCGGCACCCGGTCCAGGTCGAGCGGACCACCCACCACACCCAGGACGGCTACTGGGAGACCTGGTGGGACACCGACGACGTCTTCTACGGCCATGTCCTGGGCTGCAAGGGGCTCGAGCGTCGCGTGGTGGTGCTCTGCGTCAACGAGGACGAGGCCCGGGATCGCTCGCGCGAGCGGCTGTACGTCGGGATGTCGCGCGCCACGGACCTGCTCGTCGTGGTCGGTGATCCGAGGGTCATCCGCGCCTGTGGCGGCGACCAGGTCGCGACCCGCCTGGGTATCTGAGCCGCCACTCCAGGTGGCCCCGGTTCGGCCCGTCCCGGGCGGGTCGGGGCGACGTACGGAATAATGGCGCCCGATGACGCCTGAGAACCAGCCGACAGAGGGGACGCCTGAAGAGGTGCTCCTGCCCTACGACGACAACCGTTTCGAGAGCGATCCCGGCGTTGTGCTGCCCGATGATCCCGGGCTTCCGGTTGGTTGGACGGCAGGCGCCCCGGATCCCGGATCGATCATGGACGTCAGGCGGCTGACCGAGCTGCTGCGGGCCCACGAGGACGCCGGGCGCGGCTGGGCAGGCGCCTCGCAGGACGACGTGCTCGTGGAGGTCTCCGAGCACGGGCTGAAGATGCGCGAGAACCTGGTGGTCCGCGACCGCAACAACCGGATCCGTGCGTGGGCCTCGGTCCACGACCGCTCGGTGAACCGGATGCTCTATGTCCACATCATCGAGCGCGACCTCTCCGAGGCCGCCGCCGAGCGCTGCTCGCAGGTGATGTTCGCCTGGGCCGAGGCGCAGGCCTGCGAGGTCGGCGCCGCCAGGGGCCTGAAGACCCAGCAGATCGACACCGGCGCCTTCGCCGACGACGAGCGCCAGCACAAGATGCTCGAGGACGCCGGGTTCAACCGGGTCCGCACCTGGTGGCAGATGAGCCGCCCGGTCACCGCCGACGAGGCGTCACTGGTCCCGGACCCGGAGCACTGGGAGCGCAAGGGCGTGGTCTTCCGCCAGGTTCGCCGCGAGGGCGACGGCCTCCCCGACATCGATGACCTGCGCGCGGTCCACGACGTGCTGGAGAGCTCCTTCACCGACCACTTCAACTCCTCCGAGGAGACCTTCCAGGAGTTCGTGCACCGGCTCCGCGAGGACCCCGGCCACCGCTGGGACCACTGGTGGATCGCCGAGATCGTCGACGGCGAGGGTGCCCCCGAGGCTGCCGGCGTGCTCGTCGGCACGGTGTCCGAGTCCTCGACCGGCCCGGACGGGTCCTACGTGTCCTACCTCGGCGTGCTCGAGTCGGCCCGTGGCCGCGGTGTCGCCACCGGACTGCTCAGGACGATCATCGCGGACGCTGCCGCCCGCGACCGGGACCGCGTCGGCCTCGAGGTGGACGCCGACTCCTCGACCGGGGCCGACCAGCTCTACGTCGGGATGGGCTGGAAGACGAAATATGTCACCGAGTCCTGGCACAAGGACGTGCCTGTCGGCTGAGCGTGGGTGACTTCCTGGCTCAGGCCAGGAAGTCGCGCACCGTCGCCTGGTAGCCCGGCACGGTGAACAGGAACGAGTCGTGGCCGTGCGGCGCGGGGAGCTCTTGGCGGGTGACCTCGACGCCGGCACCCGCGAGCTCCTCCTCGATGCGCACCGAGTGCTCGGTGCCGAAGCGCCAGTCGGAATCGAAGGAGAGCACCAGGAAGCTGGTGTCGGTGATCGCGGAGGCGGCCGCCGGGTCGGCGAACGGGTCGAAGTAGTCCATCACCCGGGTGAAGTAGAGATAGGTGAGGGCATCGAAGCGCTCGAGGAACGAGCGACCCTGGTGGTCGAGGTAGGACTCCACCTCGAAGTCCACGCCGAACCCGGGCGTCGACTGGCCGCCCTGCAGCCTGCGGCCGAACTTCGTCTCCAAGGCCTGCGGGGAGACATAGGTGATGTGGGCCATCATCCGTGCGATCGCCATCCCGTGCCGGGGTCCTGCACCCACGGCGTACCGCCCGTTCTCGAAGCCCGGATCGCCGGTGATCGCGGCCCGGGCGACGGCGGAGAAGGCGATGTTCTCGGCCGTGAGGCGGCTCGTGGCCGCAACCAGTACTGCCCGCCCGATCTCCTCGGAGGCCTCGATCGACCACTGGAGCAGCTGCATACCGCCCAGTGGTCCGCCGACGGCGGCGTGGAGCCGGGTGATGCCCAGGTGGGCGATCAGCCGACGGTGCGCGGCGACCAGGTCGGTCATCGCCAGCAGCGGGAAGTCGAGGCCGTACGGCGTACCGGTCGCGGGGTTCGTCGAGCGCGGACCGGTGCTGCCGCTGCAGCCGCCGAGCAGGTTCGGACAGACCACGAAGAACCGGTCGGTGTCGACCGGGCGCCCGGGGCCGACCAGGCTCGACCACCACCCCGTGGCGTTGGCGTCACCGGTGAGGGCGTGCGCGATGAACACCGCGTTGGAGGCGTCCTCGTTGAGGGTGCCCCAGGTCTGATAGGCGATCTCGACCTCGGTCAGCCTTTCGCCGTTGGCAAGAACCAGCGGGTCCTGCTCGGTGAAGAGCAGGACCCGCTGGGGTGTTGATGGTGACGTCACGGCGCCAGTATCACCCTCACTTGGCCTGGGCGAGTGCCTGGTCGAGGTCGGCGATGATGTCGTCGATGTGCTCGATGCCCACCGAGAGGCGCACGGCCTCCTCCGGAACGCCGGCTGCCTCGAGCTCCTCGGGGGTGAGCTGCGAGTGGGTGGTGGTGGCGTTGTGGATGGCCAGCGACTTGGTGTCACCGATGTTGGCCAGGTGGCTGAACAGCTCCAGGCTCTCGATGAAGGCCTTGCCGCCGTCGCGCCCGGACTTGAGGCCGAAGCTGACCAGCGCGCCATAGCCGCGGCCGGTGAAGGTGCGGTCGGCGATCTCCTTGTAGCGGGAGTCGGCCAGGCCCGGATAGCTCACCCAGGACACGGCGTCGTGGCCGCTGAGGAACTGCGCCACCTTGAGGGCGTTCTCGCTGTGTCGTTCCATCCGCAACGGGAGGGTCTCCAGGCCCTGGATGAACAGGAAGGAGTTGAGCGGGGCGATCGCGCCACCGGTGTTGCGCAGCAGCACCGTGCGGGCGCGGATGATGAAGGCCAGGTTGCCGACGGCCTCGGTCCAGACCACGCCGTGGTAGGCGCCGTCGGGCTGGGTGAGGCCGGGGAACCGGTCGGAGTGCGCGGCCCAGTCGAAATTGCCCGAGTCGACGATCACGCCACCGATGGAAGTGCCGTGACCGCCGATGAACTTGGTCGCGGCGTGCACGATGACGTCGGCGCCGAGCTCGAACGGCTTGCACAGCAGCGGCGTGGGTGCGGTGTTGTCGACGATCAGCGGCAGGCCCTCGGCGTGGGCGGCGTCGGCCCAGGCCTTGATGTCGACAACGTTGATCTTCGGGTTGCCGACGGTCTCGGCGAAGACCAGCTTGGTCTTCTCGTCGACGGCAGCGGCGAGCTCTTCGGGCTTCTCGGGGTCGACGAAGCGGACCTCGATGCCGAACTGCGGCAGCGTGTGCGCGAAGAGGGCGTAGGTGCCGCCGTAGAGGGTCGAGAGCGCGACGATGTTGTCACCCGAATAGGTGAGGTTCAGGACGGCGTACGTCGTGGCGGTCGAGCCGCTGGCCACGGCCAGGGCGCCCACGCCGCCCTCGAGCTGGGCGATGCGCTCCTCGAAGACCGACTGGGTCGGGTTCATGATCCGGGTGTAGATGTTGCCCGGCTCGGCCAGCGAGAAGAGGTTCGCGGCGTGCTCGGTGTCGTTGAAGACATAGGACGTGGTCTGGTAGATCGGCACCGCGCGGGCGTTGGTGGCGGAGTCGGGCTCCTCCTGGCCTGCGTGGACGGCAATCGTTTCGGGACGGTGGGTCACAATGGTTCCTCTCGGACTCGTGTCGCCTCGTTGCGCACGATCGGGCTGTCGTTGAAAGTCTAGGAACCAAGTGGACTTCTGCACCGGACGCTCATTGGCTGAGACGCGCACCACCCGGGCCGCAACCCGCCGCGCCCTGTTGCGTCAAACGACCCGCTCCGTCCTAAACTCCTGCTGTGTCCGATTGCGGGTAGTGGTCGGACTGTGGGCGCCGAACAGGTGTCCGCCAACTGCCTGCATCAAGGGGTACACACATGCGTGTCTCTGTCATCGGCACCGGTTATCTCGGAGCTGTCCACGCTGCCGGGATGGCTGAGCTCGGGTTCGAGACGGTCGGGATCGACGTCGACGAGGCGAAGGTTGCCCTGTTGTCGGAGGGCAAGGCGCCCTTCTTCGAGCCGGGACTGGAGCCGTTGCTGGGCAAGCACATCGGTGAGGGTGGCCGGTTGCGGTTCACCACCGACTTCGCTGCTGCGGCTGACGCGGAGGTGCACTTCCTGTGCATCGGGACCCCGCAGGCGCCGGGTTCGGACGCGGCCGACCTGACCTATGTCGAGTCGGCGGTGCGTGCCCTGGGTGAGCAGCTGAAGGGCAGGACGACCCTGGTGGCCGGGAAGTCGACGGTGCCGGTGGGCACTGCCGCGCGGCTGCAGGAGATGTTGCACGAGATCGCCGGGCCCGGCGTGGAGCTGGCCTGGAACCCGGAGTTCCTGCGCGAGGGCTTCGCGGTCGAGGACACCCTGCGCCCGGACCGCCTCGTCTTCGGGGTCGCCTCCGAGACGGCCGAGGCGAAGCTGCGTGAGGTCTATGCACAGACCATCTCCACGGGCACCCCTGTGGTGGTCAGCGACTATGCGACTGCCGAGCTGGTCAAGGTGAGCGCGAATGCGTTCCTGGCCACCAAGATCTCCTTCATCAACGCGATGTCCGAGGTGTGTGACCTGGCCGGCGGCGACGTCACCGTGCTGGCGGACGCGATCGGGTTCGACGAGCGAATCGGGCGCAAGTTCCTCAACGCCGGCATCGGGTTCGGCGGCGGTTGCCTGCCCAAGGACATCCGGGCCTTCCGGGCCCGTGCGATCGAGCTGGGCGCGGGTGAGGCGTTCGAGTTCCTCGGCGAGATCGACAAGATCAACCTGTCGCGCCGCGCCAAGGTCGTCTCGATGGCCGAGGGGCTGTTGGGTGACCTGACCGGTCGCAAGGTCGCAGTGTTCGGGGCTTCGTTCAAGCCGAAGTCGGACGACGTACGCGACTCGCCGGCTCTCGATGTGGCCCGTCGCATGCACGAGGCGGGTGCCGAGGTGCGGATCTATGACCCGGTTGCGGCTGTCCCGGGCAAGCGTTCGCGGCCCGAGCTGACGTTCGTGGACTCGGCGGTGGAGGCTGCCACCGATGCCGAGCTGGTACTGCACCTGACCGAGTGGCCCGAGTTCCGCGAGATCGACGCGGCCGAGCTGGCCAAGGTCGTGGCGGCGCCGAACGTGATCGACGCGCGCAACTGCCTGGACCGTGAGGCGTGGAAGGCCGCTGGTTGGACCTACCGCGGCCTGGGAGTTTCGTGACCGGCAGTTCCGTGCCCGATGGTTCTGTCACTGCGACCCCGGTCTCGGTGGTGATGCCGGTCCTCAATGAGGAGCTCTATCTCGAGGAGTCGGTACGCCGTGTCCTCGACCAGGACTATCCGGGGCAGTGGGAGCTGATCCTGGCGATCGGCCCGTCCAAGGACCGCACCCAGGAGATCGCCGACCGGCTCGCCGCGGAGGACTCGCGGATCACCCTGGTCGCCAACCCGACCGGGTTCACGCCGAACGCTCTGAACGCCGCGCTGGCGGTGGCCCGGCACGACTACATCGTCCGGGTGGACGCCCACGGCTTCCTGCCCGAGCGGTACGTCGAGCGGGTGGTGGCACTGCTCGACGAGACCGGGGCCGCCAACGTGGGCGGCCTGATGGCCGTCGAGGGAGACACCCCCTTCGGTGAGGCGGTCGCCTCGGCGATGTCCTCGCCCCTTGGCATCGGTGGCGCCAAGTTCCACACCGGTGGAGAGCCGGGCCCCGCGCTGACGGTCTACCTCGGCTCGTTCCGCCGCTCCGTGCTCGAGGAGGTCGGTGGCTTCGACGAGCACTACCGCAGGGCGCAGGACTGGCAGCTCAACTACCGGATTCGCAAGGCGGGCCACGAGGTGTGGTTCGACCCGACGCTTGCGGTCACCTATCGCCCGCGCCGCGACTTCAAGGCCTTGGCCCGGCAGTTCTTCGGCTCCGGGCAGTGGCGGCGCCAGATCGTCGTCGAGCACCCCGACACGGCCTCGTTCCGCTATCTCGCCCCGCCCGTCGTCACCGCACTGGTGGCCGGAGGCTTCGCGGCCGGCGTGGCCGGTGTGGCCGGCTCAGCGCTCGGCCTCCGCAGTGCCCGCTTCGGTCTGCTGGGATTCGTCGTCCCAGCCGGCTATGGAGTTGGCGTGGTTGCCGCCTCGGCCGTACTTGCTCGCCAGGACGACCTGTCCCCGCAGGCCCGGCGCTTCCTGCCCGGGGTCATCGCCACCATGCACCTGGCCTGGGGCTGGGGCTTCCTGCGCGGCATCCCCAAGTCTCTCCGCCGCTGACGAACCTGCACTTGTTGAGCGTCGAGCCGACAGTTGTTGATGCGCGAACCTGCAGTTCTTGCGCGTCGAACCTGCATTTGTTGAGCGTCGAGCCGACAGTTGTTGTGGTCCGAGAGAGACCGACTCTGATACGACGAGGCGTGACGTGTTCTCCGCAAAGCCTCGGCAGCCCATTCAGCATGTCGACGGTGAGTATGGGGCAGATGACCAATGGCGCGGCCACGCTGGGGGCCGGCGTACCGCATCTCTGACAGGCGGTGGGCGCCCTGATGTTCCCCACCGGCCAAGTCCTGCGGGTCGCGGGTGTCGGTGATCAGGTCGTGGCGTCAGGTGTCGACGCTCAACAAGTGCCGGCTCGGCGCGCAAGAAGTGGCGGTTGGACGCGCAACAAGTGCCGGTTCGACGCTCAACAACTGCCGGTTCGACGCGCAAGAGATGCCAGTTCGTGAGTGAACTCGGCGGACTTGGTGGTCCAGTCGTAGTGCTCCGCAGCGTGTGCGTGACCGTTGATCGCGAAGCGCTCGCGCTTGTCCGGGTTGGCGGCCAGGGAGCGTACGGCGTCCGCGGCGGCCATCGAGTCACCGAATGGCACCACGATCCCGGCGTCGGCGGCCTCGACCACCTCCACCGCCTTGGGCAGGGGAGTGGTGAGCACCGGGACCCCGTGCGCCATGTACTCGATGACCTTGGTCGGCTGGGAGTGCCGATAGTTGGGCTCGTCGTGGAGCAGGGAGAGGCCAGCCAGCGCCCCGTCGACCTGCGCCATCGCCTCGCCGTGGCTCATGAAACCCAGCCACTCGATCGAGTTCGTCCCGGACGCAGTAGCGGCCTCGAGCGCGGAGGTCGCCTCGCCGTCGGCATGCCCGACCACCTTCACCGCGATGTCGTCCGCGGCCAGGGCGGCACCCAGCGCGATCAGGTCGTGCACGCCACGGGCCCGCGAGTTGTGGCCGACGTAGACCACGTGTCGTCCACCGCCAGCCGGGCGTGAGACAGGCACCCGGGTGGTGTTCGGCACGACCAGGTGGGGCTGGCGGAACCGCGTCTGGTAGTCGTGCTCGGCCAGCAACAGCCCGTGCCGCTTCTCCGCCCCCAGCTCGACCCGACGCACCGCAGCGGCCGCAGGGCGCGCCAACCAGGTCGGCAGCCACGGCTTCATCGCGAGCGACGCGGGCAGGTCCTCGTGCACGTCCCACACCACGTTGTCGAGCCGCAGCCCGCGCACGGCGACCAGGAGCTCCGGATCGTGCAGCAGTACGACGTCCTGTTCGCCGCCCCGGGCCGACAGGAGCCGGCGCGCGGCCCGCAGGGCACGCAGCCGGCGACGTCCGACGGCACGCGGCAGGTCGATGACGCTCAACCCGGGAACCGAGGGCAGCTCCAGCCCATGGCCCGAGAACGGTGCCGCATAGGTGACCTGCCAACCGGCCTCGAGCAGAGCAGCGATCTGCCGGTGTCGGATCCGGGCGTCCTGGGGGTGATGGACGACCGTGACGACGAGGGCAGTGCCCGTGGCAGTGGAGGACATCAGGAGGTGACGTCCCCGGCGGGCTTCGGGTCGGCGGCCGCTGTGGGTGCAGGCGCGGGCTCAGCCGCCTTGACGGGCTCACTCGCCTGGGTGGGCCCGGCAGCGGCGGCCTTCTTCGGCTTGTGCCCGAGCGGCTTGCGCCTGGACAGGTTGCGCGCGGTCGGCCTGCCGGTCTTCTCCGCATAGGCGTCGAGGACCTCGTCGGTGGTGCCGTCCATGTAGAGCCGGCCGTGGTCGATCCACAGCGCCCGGTCGCACATCTGCCGGATCGTCGACATCGAGTGGCTGACCAGCATCACCGTGCCGGCCTCGGCACGGATCTCGTCGACCCGGTCGCGAGAACGCGCACGGAACTCGGCGTCACCAGTGGACAGCGCCTCGTCGATGAGCAGGATGTCGGGGCGGGCGGCAGAGGAGATCGCGAACCGTAGCCGCGAGCCCATCCCCGAGGAGTAGGCCTTCATCGGCAGCTGGAGGAAGTCGCCGATGTTGGCGAACTCGACGACCTCGTCGAAGCGCTCCTCGACCTCGCGGGGGCTGAGGCCGAGGGCCAGCCCACCGAGCACGATGTTGCGCTCACCGGACAGCTCGCTCATCAGGGCGGCGTTGACGCCCAGGAGCGAAGCGGTGCCGTCGGCCCAGATCCGTCCACCGGAGGTCGGCATCACGCCCGCGATCGCCCGCAGCAGGGTGGACTTGCCCGAGCCGTTGTGGCCGATGATCCCGATCGACTGGCCGTGGTGGGCCACGAACGAGATGCCCTTGACCGCATGCACCGAGTCGACGGCACCGACGTGGCGACCCATCGCCCGCCAGGTGCGCTGCTGGGTGTTGGACAGCCGCTTGCCGCCATAGGTCTTGTAGTGGACGTGCACGTCGTCGACGATCAGCGAGGGTGCCGGTGCCCCGTCCTCGGAGTCGGCGTAGTCGGTGGCAGGTGTGTCGCCATCGGTGGTGAAGTCGTCGTCAGCCTCGGCCATAGCTCTCCTCCGCCCGCCAGAAGTAGATGAACCCGATGATCAGGGCCCCGATCGCCCAGCCGGCGCCCCACAGCCACAGCGACAGCGAGGCATCCATCTCCTCCAGCAGGGTGCAGCGCACGAGCTCGAGGTAGACCGCGATCGGCTGGTGCGAGACCACCGAGGCAGCGGCGCCGGTGCCGACGTAGTGGTCGATGGAGAAGAAGACGCCCGAGGTGTACATCAAGGCGCGGAGCACGAACGGAATCAACTGCTTGATGTCGCGGAACTGCACCACGAGCCGGGCACAGATGAACGCGATCCCGGTGCCGAAGAGCCAGGCGAAGAGCACGGCCACCGGCATCAACAGCATGTTCGCGGTGATCGGCTCGCCGGTGACCGGGACGATCACCAACAGCACGAGCAGCGCCGGCAGCAGCGTGAACAGCTCCGAGAGCACGGTCGCGATCGGCAGCAGCGCCCGCGGGAACTGCAACGAGGTGATCACGCCCTGGTTGCCGGTGATCGACTTCGAGCCGGCGCTGATGCAGGCCGACATGAAGTGGAAGATGAAGACACCGGTGACCAGGAAGCCGATGAAGTTGTCGACGCCGCGGCTGGTGTTCAGCATGATGCCGAAGACCAGGAAGTAGACCGCTGCCCACATCACCGGGTTGAGCACGGCCCAGACCTGGCCGAGATAGCTGCCCTGGTTGCGTGCGTAGGACTTCGAGGAGGCCAGCTTGGCCGCGAAGTGGCGCCGCTCCCACAGGGTGCGGACGTAGTCCTTCAGCGGCGGCCGTACGCCGACCGCGGTCAGGTCGTACTCGCGGGCGAGGGCGGCCAACTCCTCGGAGGTCATTGAGTTGGCTGCCGACCCCGACGTGGCGTCGGAGGCGGTCACACTCACAGGCGATTCGCCCCCGGGCCGGTGGTCACGCCGCGGGTGTCGAAGAAGATCGTGGACTTCTCGGCGAGCACCGGTGCGTCGTACTCGGTGTGGTTCTGGACCAGCATGACCAGGTCGGCCTCAGCGATGCCGGAGTCGAGGTCGGTGACCCTGGTGGTCTCCACGCCGGCGTTCCAGTTCTCCACGCGCGGGTCGTGGTAGGTGATGATCGCGCCGAGCTGGCCGAGCGCCTGGGCCAGGGGCACCGCCGGCGACTCACGCTGGTCGGCGATGTTCGGCTTGTAGGTGACACCGAGGATGAGCACCTTGGAGCCGTTGATCGCCTTGCCGGCGTCGTTGAGCAGGTTCTGTGCCCGGTGCGCGACATAGGTCGGCATCGTGGAGTTGATCTCCTGGGCGAGCTCCACGAAGCGGAACGGGTAACCCAGCTTGGTGCGCACGTTGTGCGAGAGGTAGTTCGGGTCGATCGGGATGCAGTGCCCGCCGACGCCGGGGCCGGGGTAGAAGGCCTGGAAGCCGAACGGCTTCGTCGATGCCGCCCGGATCACGTCCCACAGGTCGATGTCGAGCTCGTGGCAGAACCGCGCCATCTCGTTGACCAGCGCGATGTTGATGTGGCGGTAGGTGTTCTCGAGCAGCTTGGCGGTCTCGGCCTCGCGGGTGCCCTTGGCCTCGACCACGGTCTCGACGAAGCGGCCGTAGAAGTCGGAGGCGACCTTCGTGCTCTCCGGGGTGAGGCCACCGACGACCTTGGGGGTGTTGACCAGCCCGTACGTCGGGTTGCCCGGGTCGATCCGCTCGGGGGAGAAGGCGAGGTGGAAGTCGACGCCTGCCGTCAGCCCGGACTCCTCGAGGATGGGGCGGAGCAGCTCATCGGTGGTGCCGGGGTAGGTGGTCGACTCGAGGACGATCAACTGTCCCTTGTGCACGTGCTTGGCGAGGCTCCTCGACGCAGCGGTGACCGGGCCCATGTCGGGTCCGCCGTCCTCGCTGAGCGGGGTCGGCACGCAGATGATCGCCACGGCGGAGTCGGCGAAGACAGCAGAGTCCGTGGTGGCGCGATAACCCTTGGCGACCATCTCGGCGACGTCGTCGTCGCTGAGGTCGTCCACGTGGGAGCGGCCAGCGTTGAGGCCGTCCACGGCCTTCTGGTTGACGTCGAAGCCGACGACCGTGAGGCCCGCCGCGGTGGCAGCCTGGGCCAGCGGGAGGCCGACGTAGCCCTGACCCAGGACGACGAGGTCGACGGCGGCGTTCTCCGGGGTGCTGCTCACGTGGGGTTCTCCTCAGACTGTGGACTTCTGCTGGATGAATCGTGGGGGGTGGGGCCGGTTGAGGCAACTCCGGACGCGTCTGGGGAGACGCCGATCACGGAAGCGTAGATCCGAGCGTACGTCGCTGCGGCGCCCGACCACGTGCGGCGCGCGATGACTTCCGCGCGACCTGCCTCACCCAGCCTACGGCGGGCGGCGGGGTCGGCAGCGAGCTCGCGGACGGCCGAGGCCAGTGCGGTGGGGTCCTCGGCCGGGACCAGGAGGCCGCGGTCGTCGCCCACGATCTCGCGCAACGGAGGCAGGTCGCTCGCAATGACCGGGCGGCCCAACGCCATCGCCTCGACCGGCTTGATCGGTGGCACGAGGCGGGTCACCGGCAGGTCGCGGCGCGGGGTTGCATAGATGTCGATGCGCTGGTGCTGGG
>DATCYH010000266.1:0-2485 GCA_036570405.1 Nocardioides sp. | reverse complement strand
GCAGCACGCGGCAGGACAGGCGGGGAGACAGGCGCGAACCAACGTGTCCGAAAAGAGATCTTTGCGAAGGCTGTGGGGCAGGCGCTGAGGGCCGATCTCGTGGTAGACAACACTGTCCACCACAGAGGGAGGAAACGAAATGATTGTCCTTGGTTTGATCTTGTTGATCATCGGCCTTGTGGCCAGCATTCCCGTGCTCACCACGATCGGCGCGATTCTCGTTGTCGTCGGGTTGATCCTCAACATCGTGCCGATCGGGGGAACTCGACGGCGCGTGTTCTGACTGGGCAAAACCAGCGACCTCGGAACCCTTGGGTTCCGGGGTCGTTGTGCTTCACGTGGTCCCTAGACTCGCTGCCATGCGTCGCCTCCGCCCTGTCGTAGCCGCTCTCTGCCTCGCGACAATGGGGCTCACCGCGTGCGGCCAGGAGTCCCCCGAGGCCACACCGGAGCCGGCGATCAGCTCGCCCGCCCCCTCGGCCACGCCGACGGCGAAGAAGTCCCGGGACCCGCTCGCGGACGCCGTTGAGGACCTGGCCAAGAACCTGACGCCCTCGGCGGACGCGACCACGGACGCGCCGGATCCCGAGGTGAGCACCAAGGACGTCGTGGAGGACTACAGCCTCAAGGACCCGACGTACGGCTCGGACATCAGTTGGCCACAGTGCCCCAAGGGCACCGGGTCGGTGAAGGGCCGCGAGGGGCTCGGCATGCCGATGCCCAAGAAGGACTGGAAGTTCGTCGTGGTCGGCCTCACCAACGGCCCCGCGATGACGCAGAACCCCTGCCTGGCCGACCAGCTGGCCTGGGCGAAGAAGAACAAGGTGCTGGTCTCGGCCTATGCGGTCGCGACCTACCCCTCCGACGACCAGCTCGCGCAGTTCGGCACCACCGGCCCCTATGACTCATCCACCACCGAGGGCAAGCTCTCGAACTGGGGCTATGCGCAGGGGGTGTTCAACATCAAGACACTCCAGGACGTCAACCTGCCGGTGCCGGCGCTGTGGATCGACGTCGAGCCGGTTCCCTCCCCGCCGCTGGTGGCGTGGAGCAAGGACAAGTCGGCGAATGCCCTGGTGGTGCAGGGGATTGCGCGTGCCTACCGCGAGGCGGACTACCGGATCGGGGTCTATTCGACACCCAACCTGTGGCGCACCGTCGTGGGTGACCTGCGGATGGGCTACCCCGAGTGGCGCGCCGCCGGCCCCACCTCGGAGAAGGAAGCCGTACGTCGTTGCCGCGGCGAGTCCATCCAGGGCGGGCAGGCTGTGCTCGGCCAGTGGGTCGAGGATCGGCGCGACCGCAACGTGACCTGCCCCTATCAGGTGGGGCAGCTGGCCAACTGGTTCATCTCGCTCTAGTCGACCAGCCGGTCGATCGCCGCTGCCCGATCGGTCGCGTCGGCGGGCAGGCGCACCGTGCGGACGATCTCGTCGCCCTGTCGGCGCCACGCTCCGCCGTGTGGGAACGGCCTGATCACCGGCCGCTGCCAGTCCGCGTTGCCGACCACGACATCTGCGGAGCCGAGGGGATCGCAACTCGTGCGGTAGCGCTCCTGGGCCAGCAGGTAGCGCCGCTGGTCCGGATGTTCCGGGTCCTCAGGTGTCCCGTCCCGCGTGGCCATCCTGGCCACCGTGACCTCGGGCGGAGCGTCGAGATAGACCGTCAGGTCCCACCGGTCGATCAGTTCCGGGCGCTGCAGGAAGACCCCGTCCACGATCAGGATCCCTCGCTCGGGAACGGTGCTCGGGACGATGGTGTGTCGGTCACTGTCGAGGTCGTGCCAGGTCGGGGAGTACGACGTACCGCTGCCGCGTCGCCAGGGATCCAGGAGCTCGCGACAGATCGCGCGATAGTCGAAGCTCCGCGCCCAGACCGTCTCGGGGGTTCGGCCAAGGGCGTGCCGGTGCGCCCGCGGATGGTGGAAGTCGTCCACGCTCGCGTGCTGCACCGCGTGACCGCGGCCGACCAGCTCGTCGGCCAGGGCCCGGGCGAAATGGGACTTGCCTGCGCCGTCCGGACCGTCAACGCCGACCCACAGCGGGCGGCCCACTTCGACGAGGAGGTCCGCGATGGCCAGGACGACGCTGCTCACCTGACCATCCTGTCAGCCCGGTGGGTTCACCCCTCCTGCATCGGGATGCGTACGCCGCGCTCGGCAGCCACGCCGCCGGCCAGCTCATAGCCCGCGTCCACGTGCCTGATCACACCCATGGCCGGGTCGTTGGTCAGCACCCGCTCGATCTTGGCCGCCGCCAGGTCGGTGCCGTCCGCGACGCAGACCTGGCCCGCGTGGATCGAGCGGCCCATCCCGACGCCGCCACCGTGGTGGATGCTCACCCAGCTGGCGCCGGAGGCAGTGTTGACCAGGGCATTGAGCAGCGCCCAGTCGGCGATCGCATCGGAGCCGTCGAGCATGCTCTCGGTCTCGCGATAGGGGGAGGCGACCGATCCGCAGTCGAGGTGGTCGCGCCCGATCACGACC
>DATCYH010000265.1:0-2268 GCA_036570405.1 Nocardioides sp. | reverse complement strand
GGCCGGTCTTCGCCGGGAAGCTGTTCCCGTTCGTCTTCATCACCATCGCCTGTGGGGCGCTTTCTGGCTTCCACGCCCTGATCTCCTCGGGCACGACTCCCAAGATGGTGAGGAAGGAGTCGCACGTGCTGCCGATCGGCTATGGCGGAATGTTGATGGAGTCCTTTGTCGCCATCTCCGCGCTGATCGCGGCCTGCGTGATCGACCAAGGTCTCTACTTCGCGATGAACGCCCCGGCCGGCGCCACCGGGGGCAACCCGGAGGCGGCTGCCGAGTTCGTCCGCACCCTGGGCTTCACGATCAGTCCCGGAGACCTGTCTGCCGCGGCGGCCGCGGTGGAGGAGTCGTCGCTGATCTCCCGCACGGGTGGCGCGCCCACCCTGGCGGTGGGGATCTCGCAGATCCTGCACGAGGCGTTCGGCGGCAACCTGGCCGCCTTCTGGTACCACTTCGCGATCATGTTCGAGGCGCTCTTCATCCTCACCGCCGTCGACGCCGGCACCCGGGTCGGCCGGTTCATGCTGCAGGACACCGTCGGCAACTTCTGGCCGAAGTTCGGGGACGTCTCCTGGAAGCCGGCGGCCTGGTCGGCCAGTGCCGTGGTGGTCGGCCTGTGGGGCTACATGCTCTATGTCGGGGTGACCGATCCGCTCGGTGGCATCAACCAGCTCTTCCCGCTCTTCGGCATCGCCAACCGGCTGCTCGCGGCCATCGCGCTGACCCTGGCCGTGACCCTGCTGATCAAGCACGGCAAGGCGAAGTGGGCCTGGGTCCCGGGGATCGGTCTGGCTTGGGACTTGATCGTCACGATGACGGCCAGCTGGCAGAAGGTGTTCAGTGACGATCCGCGGATCGGCTACTTCCAGCAGGCCTCGGACTATCGCGCCGCCCGCGACGCCGGGGAGGTGCTCGCGCCGGCCACGAACGCCGACCAAATGGACCAGGTGATCAACAACTCGATCCTCAACGGCTCACTGCAGGCGGCCTTCGCGCTGCTGGTGATCGTGGTCGTGCTCAACGCCGCGGTGGTCGTGGTCCGGACCCTGCGCACCGGTGGGGCGGTGCCCACGACGGAGACGCCGAAGGTCACCTCGGAGCTGGTTGACGCATGAGGCTCTTCGACGAGGTGAGACGTCTGTGGCGCGAGGCGTCGGGCCAGGAGCGCTGGGAGCGGTACGTCGTACGCTCGCGCGCCGCAGGCTTGGAGCCGATGTCGCGGCGGGACTGGGAGCGACACCGAAGCGATCATCGCGATGCGCACCCCGAGGGACGCTGCTGCTGAACTGCCCGGTTGAGGTGGTTGAGGTGGTTGGCCGAGTGACTTGCTGGTAACCCGCTGCCGGGAGGAAGGTTGAGACATGGCCGCCACACCGTCGTCGTACTCGATCACCATTCGCCTCTACACCGCGCCCGACCACGGAGTCGTCGGCACCGTCGCCACCGGACTGGCCGAGGCCGGCGGCATCGTCACGGCCATCGATGTCGCCGAGTCCAGCCATGACCGCCTGGTCGTCGACGTCACCTGCTCGGCCTCCGACGAGGACCACTCCAAGGCCCTGGTCAGGGTGGTCCGCGGGATCCCCGGCGTCGAGGTGCACAAGGTCTCCGACCGCACCTTCCTGATTCACCTGGGCGGCAAGATCGAGGTCAACTCCAAGGTCCCGCTGAAGACCCGCGACGACCTGTCGATGGCCTACACCCCGGGGGTCGGGCGGGTGTCGATGGCGATCTATGAGAACCCCGAGGACGTGTCCCGGCTGACCATCAAGGGCAACTCGGTCGCCGTGGTCACCGACGGTTCCGCGGTCCTCGGCCTGGGCAACATCGGCCCGGGCGCAGCGATGCCGGTGATGGAGGGAAAGGCGGCGCTGTTCAAGAAGTTCGCCAACATCGACGCCTGGCCCATCTGCCTGGCCAGCCAGGACACCGACGAGATCGTGAAGGCCGTCGAGATGATCGCTCCCGGCTTCGGCGGCATCAACCTCGAGGACATCGCCGCGCCGCGCTGCTTCGAGATCGAGGCCCGCCTGCGCGAGTCCCTCGACATCCCGGTCTTCCACGACGACCAGCACGGCACCGCGATCGTCGTACTCGCAGCCCTGACCAACGCGTTGCGGGTGGTCGGCAAGGAGATCGCCGACATCCGCATCGTCGTCGCGGGTGGTGGCGCCGCGGGATCGGCGATCACCGCGCTGCTGCTCGCCGGCGGCGCCAAGGACGTCGTGGTCTGGGACCGCGAGGGCCTGCTCTGCTCGGACAACACTGAGC
>DATCYH010000264.1:0-1770 GCA_036570405.1 Nocardioides sp. | reverse complement strand
AACCCTGCGCCCTCAGCGAAGGCGGGGTCGATGTGCAGCGGGTTCCGGTCGCCGCAGAGTCGGTAGAGAGCGGCCTGCTGGGGGAGCACGGCGTACGACGTCTCGGCGTCGGCGTCACGGGCAGGCAGCTCCACCTTGGTGGAGGGGCCGCGCTCGCCGCCCCAGCCGCCCTCGTTGCGGACGAAGATCGTCGAGCGCACCGTCCACAGGTGCTGGCCCTCGGCGTCGTGGGCCTCGCCCTCCTGGACGATGACCGCAGCCTTCTGCTTGTCCCAGACATCGGAGATCTTGGTGCTCAGCGTTGCAGTTCCCGAGGTCGGGATCGGCCGGTGGACGACGATCTCCTGGGAGCCGTGCAGGACGAACTGCAGGTCGATGTCGCAACCCGGCAGGTCGAGCGCGGGCGGAGCCGTCTCGTGGAACGTGGGTGCGACGATGCCGAACGACGGCAGCACCTGCAGGGCATCGTCGTCGTGCGTGTAGCGCAGTGCGTCGGCGTCGACGTTGTCACCGGGACGGTTCCCGGCGCCGACACCGAGGTGGTAGAGCAACACGTCCGAGGTGTTCCAGCTGAAGGTCCGGTCGGGAAGGGCGGCTCCGATGGCGACGGAGGTGTCGATGGGCACTCAGGACTCCTGGTCTGCGATGACGTTTGCGGCGATGTAGCCGAAGGTGATGGCGGGACCGATGGTCGCGCCGGCGCCAGCGTAGGTGTTGCCCATGACGGCTGCACTCACGTTCCCGGTGGCAAAGAGTCCTTCGATCACCGAGCCGTCGGGACGCAGTGCGCGGGCCTTCGCGTCGGTGAGGATGCCGCCCTTGGTGCCCAGGTCGCCGGGCACCATCTTGACTGCGTAGAACGGGCCCTGGACGATCACACCGAGTGAAGGGTTCGGCTTGACCCGGGGGTCGCCGTAGTAACGGTCGTATGCCGAGTCGCCACGGCCGTGGTCGAGGTCCTTACCGGTCCGGGCATAGCCGTTGAAGGTCTCGACGGTCTCCTTCAAGGAGTCGGCGGGGATGTCGATCTTCTCGGCGAGCCGCTCGATGCTTTCGGCCTTGACGATGACGCCCTCCTTGAGCCAGCGACCCGGGAAGGGCTGGCGGGGGCCGAGGCCCGCGAAGAGGTAGCGGTTGCGGTAGCGCTGGTCGATGATCATCCAGCTCGGGAAGTGGTCGATGCCGGTGCGCTCGGCGGATTCATACATGGTGTGGACGGCGTCGACGTAGGGCGCAGCCTCGTTGCCGTAGCGCTTGCCCGCCTGGTTGACGATGATCGAGCCCGGCAGGTTGCGCTCGGCCAGGCAGAACCACGGGCCGCTCGGGAGCGGGATCGCGGGGCCCCACCAGGCGTCGTCCATCAGGGCGAGCTCGGCGCCGATCTTCTCGCCGGCAGCGATGCCCGCACCGGTGTTGCCGGCCGCTCCGGTGGTCCACTCGGTGCCGATGGGTGCGCGTTGGTGTTTCTGGCGCATCTCCTCGTTGTGCTCGAACCCGCCGCAGGCCAGGATCACGCCGCGGCGCGCCTTGAGCACCTGCTCCACACCGCCGCGGGTGACCACGACGCCGGTGACCCGGCCGTCGGTCACGTCCAGGTCGGTGAGCGGGGTGTCGTACCAGAGGGGGATGTCACGGTCCTGCAGCCCCTTGCGCATGCCGATCATCATCGCCATGCCCATGCCGAACATCTGCTTGCCCCGAAGGGTGGTGAACAGGCGGGACAGGAAGACCTTGATCATCGTGATCGGTCCCCGGAGGGTGCGCATCCCA
>DATCYH010000263.1:0-4149 GCA_036570405.1 Nocardioides sp. | reverse complement strand
CCCAGGCGCAGGCACGGACCTGCTCGGTGCGCACCAGCATCCGGGCGACGCGGTGCTTGACGCCTTGGAACTGCCCGATCCGCCTGCCGAACTGCTCCCGCGTGCCGGCGTAGTCGCCCGCGGTCGCGGTGGCCCAGTCGGCGATGCCGGCGGACTCGGCACCCAGCACGACGGCGGCCAGGTCGAGGGGTCGCTGCGCGACGATGTCGAGTACGTCGTCCCGTGGCACCTCCAGTCCGTTCGTCCGCACCGTCGCGAGGCGCCGGGTCAGGTCGTGGCTGTGCTCGTTGACGACCTCGACCTGCGAGCGCTGGAGAACCACCCAGGCCGTGGACCCGTCGGTGGCCACCGGCAGCAGGAACAGGTCGGCGAGTTGGCCGCCGATGATCGCGGTGCTCGTGCCGGTGACGCTCAGGCCACCGTCTGTCGAGGGCGTGCCGACCAGGGCGGTCCGTTCGCCGGACAGGTCGAGCGCGCCGATCGACGTACCGTCGCAGAGTCCGGCAAGGAACCGGGTGTGTCCGGCCGCGTCGAGCACGGCCGAGGCGAGCACCGTCGGCACCAGCGGCCCGGGGGCGAGCAGACGTCCCGCCTCCTCGAGCACCACGACCAGCTCGTTGAGGCCGAATCCGGCGCCGCCGTGCTCCTCGGCCAGGTGCAGGCCGAGCAGACCGTTCTGGGCCAGGGCCGACCACCAGGTCGGAAGCAGTTCCTCCTTGGCCTCCACGGCATTGCGGACGACGTCCTCGCTGATGTGGCGCCGGAGCAGGCCGCGGACCGAGTCGCGCAGGTGCTCCAGATCCTCGCCCAGGCCGATCGCGCCCAGGCCCTTCTCGCTCAGGCTGGTCTCGGGCATGCTCAGATCCGCTCGATGATCGTGGCGGTCGCGTGCGCGCCGCCGGCGCACATGGTGACCAGGGCGGTGGACTTGTCCGTCCGCTCCATCTCCTCGACCGCCTGGGCGATGAGCCGAGACCCGGTGGAGCCGACAGCGTGGCCGAGTGCGATGGCACCCCCGTTGACGTTCACCTTGTCCATGTCGGCGTCGTGCGTCTTGGCCCAGGACAGGACCACGGAAGCGAAGGCCTCGTTGATCTCGACCAGGTCGATGTCGCCGAGCTTCATCCCGGATTTCTCCAGGACATGGGTGGTGGCGGCGATGGGGCCGTCGAGGTGGAAGTAGGGGTCGGATCCGACCATGCCCGAGGCGACGATCCGGGCGCGTGGGCGCAGGCCGTCGGCCTCGGCGCGCTCGCGGCTCATCAGCAGCACCGCGGCCGCGCCGTCGCTGATCTGCGAGGAGTTTCCGGCGGTGTGGATGCCGTCGGGGATGACGGGATTCAGCTTGGCCAGGTTCTCCGCGGTGGTCTCACGCAGGCCCTGGTCGCGCTCGACCAGGCGAGTCTCACCTGTGTCCACGAGGGATCCGTCCTCCTGCTTGGCCATCACCGGGGCAGTGACGGGCACGAGGATGTTGTCGAACCGGGCCTCGGCCCACGCCTGTGCTGCACGCTGCTGGGAGACCAGCCCGAGGTGGTCGGCCGCCTCACGGGTGATGCCATATTTCGCGGCGATCCGCTCCGCAGCAGTGAACTGGTCAGGCATGTCCAGGGTGAAGTCATCGGGCATCGGCATCCCGGTCCCGGGGGCGAGTGCGGCGCCGAGGGACACCCGGCTCATCGCCTCGACCCCACAGCCGATGCCGGCATCGATCTGACCGCTGGCGATCAGCCCGGCGACCATGTGCACTGCCTGCTGGGAGGATCCGCACGCACAGTCGATGCTGGTGCACGCGGTCCTCCAGGGCAGCCCGGCCACCAGCCATGCGTTGCGGGTGACGTTGTTCGACTGCTCACCGGCCTGGGTGACACAACCGCCGACCACCTGCCCGATCGAGCCGGGGTCGATCCCGTTGCGGGCCAGCAGCCCGCTCTGCGCGGCCCCGAGGATCCGGGTCGGGTGCAGGCCCGAGAGCCATCCGTTGCGACGGCCCACCGGGGTGCGCACGGCGTCGACGATCACTGCTTCGGGCATGGTTCCTCCTGTTGTCCAACGGTGCCGCTCACAGTGCCTCGTCTACGGCGTGGCCGCGCTGAGGTCTCCCACTCAGTGGCCGCGCCAGGTGGTCGTCCAGCGAGCGGCGCGTTCGGCAAGGCGCGAAAAGGCCGATGCCTGCCCCCGATCGGGTGGGCAGGCATCGGCGGAAGATCTCGCGTACGACTCGCGGGGTCAGTTGAGGTTCTGCACCCCGGTGCTGTCGAGTTCGGCGACCGAGTAGGCCGCGTAGGTCTGGTGCGGCGAACGGCCCTCGAAGTGGCTGCCCAGCTTGGCGGCCAGCTCGTCGGTGGAGAAGACGCCCGAGTCTGCGGTGAACTTCTGCTCGACCTTCGGCGAATCCATCAGCGCGACCATGTCGCCATAGACGACGAAGACCTGCCCACTGATCCCGGCCGCAGCCGGCGAGGCGAGGTAGGACACGAACGTCGCCACCCGCTCGGGAGCCAGGATGTCGAGCTCACGTTCCTCGTTGGGGTCGCCGGCGAAGACCTTCTCCGTCATCGCAGTGCGGGCCCGCGGGGCAATCGCGTTCGCGGTCACCCCATAGCGCGACAGGCCCTGGTTCGCCGACAGGGTCAGGGCGACGATGCCGGCCTTCGCTGCGGAGTAGTTCGGCTGACCGGCCGAACCGAAGAGGAACGCCTCCGAGGTGGTGTTGACCAGACGGCCATAGATCGGAGCGCCGGCAGCCTTCGACGCGGCGCGCCAGTGCACCGCTGCGGCCCGGGAGAGAGAGGCGTGGCCCTTGAGGTGCACGCGGATCACCTCGTCCCAGTCCGACTCGGTGAGACTGAAGATCATCTTGTCGCGCAGTACGCCGGCGTTGTTCACGACGATGTCGAGCGAACCCCAGGTGTCCAGCGCCGCAGCGACGAGCTGGTCGCCGAGCGCCCACTCGCCGATGTCCCCGCGCACCGCGATCGCCTCGCCGCCGGCGGCCTTGATCTCGGCAACGACCTCGTCGCCGGCCGCGCTGTAGTCGTTGACCACGACGTTCGCGCCGGCCGCCGCCAGGGCCAGGGCCTCGGCGCGGCCGAGGCCGCCACCGGCGCCGGTCACGATCGCGGTGCGTCCGGCCAGGCTGGTCTCAGTCATTGCTCTCCTCGGTGCTTTCTTCGGTGACGTGTGCCGGGACCGTACGACGTCCCGAGACGCGGTTGCGCCGGCTCGTCCCGACCAGTGGTCGGCCGACTACGGGACGAGCCAGCGCCTCAGAACTGTGCGGAGCCCCGGTGGAGGACCTCGGCGCCGCCGTCGGCGAAGACCACCTGACCGGTGACGTGCGAGTTCTCCGGGGAGACCAGGAAGGCCAGCACGTCGGCGATCACCTCAGGCTCCTGATGACCGTTGAGCGGCATCGGCACTGCCTGGTCCATGGCCGCGACCATCCTCGGGTCCTCGAAGAGCCCCGCGGACATCGGCGTCAACACGACCCCCGGGGCCACCGCATTGAGCGGGATCCCGGCACCGGCCCACTGCGGTGTGGTTGCGATCCGGCGTACCCACTTGGCCAACGCGGCCTTGGATCCGGGGTAGACCGCGTGACCGTGTCCCTGCTCGGAGAGCACCTCGACCCGGGCCCGCGCCGAGGCTTCGTCCAGGTTCGCGCAGGCCTGGTCGAGCTCGGCATCGGAGGCGTGGACAGCGACGCTGGAGGCGACCACGGCGGCGCGCGGAGCGGACGACGCGGCCAGTGCCGAGCGCAGGCCCTCGAGCAGCTCGACCACGCCGAAGAAGTTCACCGACACCACGGCAGGCGACGTACCCGAGATGCCCGCGCACGCAACCACCACGTCGACCGGACCGTTGGCGGCGGCGAGCACGCCGGCCACCGCTTCGGCGCGGCCGGAGGTCGTGGAAAGGTCGGCGAGGACGTCGGCGTTGCGCAGGTCGACCCCGATCACCCGGTCACCGCGCGCGAGAAGGGCATCGGTCACGGCGCGTCCGATCCCGGACGCCGATCCGGTGACGACAGCAGTCCTGTTCATGTGTGCGACCCTCCGTCGACGCGGAGCTCGGCCCCGGTCAGATAGGAGCCGTCCCGCGAGGCAGCAAAGGCAATAGCCGCGGCGATCTGGTCCGGATCGGCCG
>DATCYH010000262.1:0-6873 GCA_036570405.1 Nocardioides sp. | reverse complement strand
ATCGATGTTGGTCACCCGGGTCATCGGGACGAAGATCCGGCGCCTGCCGAAGACCTCGGCCACCAGGCCGAGCACGCGGGGCTGGCTGACCTCGCTGCGCACCGATGCCACGAGGTCCCTGACCTTGCCGACCTGGTCACCTTGGGGGTCGAAGATCGGCAGCCCGATCAGTCGGGCCACGAAGACGCGGGAAGGGGCAGTGCTCACGAAAAGCAACCGTAGCCGGTGCGGTGCTGCCTGCGTGTTAGCGTGCCGAAGTTCGCGCGGGAACTTTGCCGCGCCACGACGTACGGCCCGCTGGGGCCGACCCGGAAAGGAACCATTCAATGGGCCGACTTGCCACCACCGAGGGCCTGACCGACATCCAGGAAGAGATCCTGAAGACGGTCCGGCAGTTCGTCGAGGAGAAGATCATCCCCGTTGCCCAGGACCTGGAGCACGCGGACGAGTACCCCACCGAGATCATCGAGGGCCTCAAGGAGCTGGGCATCTTCGGGCTGACGATCCCCGAGGAGTTCGGCGGTCTGGGCGAGTCCCTGCTGACCTATGCGCTCGTGGTCGAGGAGATCGCTCGCGGTTGGATGAGCGTCTCCGGTGTGATCAACACCCACTTCATCGTCGCCTACCTGCTGATGAACCACGGCACCCAGGAGCAGAAGGAGAAGTACCTTCCGCGGATGGCCACCGGCGAGGTGCGCGGCGCGTTCTCGATGTCCGAGCCGTCCCTGGGTTCCGACGTGTCGGCGATCTCGACCAAGGCCACCAAGACCACCGACGGCAGCTACTCGATCACCGGCCAGAAGATGTGGCTGACCAACGGTGGCACCTCGACCCTGGTCGCCGTGCTGACCAAGACCGATGAGGGTGCCGAGTCGGTCTACAAGAACATGTCCACCTTCCTGGTCGAGAAGGAAGCCGGCTTCGGCGAGACGGCACAGGGCGTCACCGTTCCCGGCAAGCTCGAGAAGATGGGCTACAAGGGCGTCGAGACGACCGAACTGATCCTGGACGGCCACAAGATCGCGGCGGACCAGATCCTCGGCGGCGAGCCCGGCAAGGGCTTCTTCCAGATGATGGACGGGGTCGAGGTCGGCCGCGTCAACGTCGCCGCGCGTGCCTGCGGCCTGGCCTGGCGCGGCTTCGAGCTGGGCATCGCCTACGCCCAGCAGCGCAAGACCTTCGGCAAGGCCATCGCCGAGCACCAGGCAGTCCTCTTCCGCCTCGCGGAGATGGCGACCAAGGTCGAGACCGCCCACACGATGATGGTGCGCGCCGCGCGGCTGAAGGACACCGGCCAGCGGATGGACGTCGAGGCCGGCATGGCCAAGATGGTCGCCTCCGAGTATGCCAACGAGGTCGTCGAGGACTCGTTCCGCATCCACGGTGGCTACGGCTACTCCAAGGAGTACGAGATCGAGCGGCTCATGCGCGAGGTCAAGTTCATGCTCATCGGTGAGGGCACCTCGGACATCCAGAAGATGATCATCGGGCGCAGCCTGCTCAAGGACTACAAGCTGAAGGGCTGAGCCCACAGCGCGAAGAGGCCCGACCCCCGGTGGGGATCGGGCCTCTCGTCGTTGTGGCTCAGGAGCTGGGGGTGGCCGATCCTGTGGCCGAGGGGCTGGTGGAGCTCTTCTTGGGTGCCTTGGTCTTGGCGGCGCGCCAGGACCACGAGGCGAGGACGCTGTCGACCAGCTTCGTGCGTGAGGTGGCGCCGAGCTCGGGGGAGAAGGAGAAGGTGATCACCGTGATCGCCCCCTTGTCGTCGATGGTGACGAGTTCCTCCAGGAAGTAGCGCACGGAGTCGACCTTCGCGGCACCGCGGTAGTGCAGCGCCTCTACCCCGTCGAGGACCACCCGGGGCTGGACATCGAGCTTGGGAACGGTCTCGTCGAGCTGCGAGGCGACGGAGGCCTCCAGCTCGTCCAACGTCGAGCCGGCCGGGGCCTTCTGGTGGGCCACGGTGATGTTGTCTGCGAATCCGTCGTCGGCGTCGGCCTCCTCCACGACGGAGTCGATCGAGGGGTCGGTGTCCAGCGGCGTTCCCTTCACCCAGCCCTTCGGCATCCGATAGGTGTAGCCCTTGCCCTTCACGGTCTTGCCGGTGGCCGGACGGCCGAAGTCGGTGTCGCGCAGGGCGGTCTCGCTCGCGGACGGCTCAGCGGTGGCCGAGGCAGACGGCGAGGGCGAGGGCGACTTCTTCGCATCGGGCTCGTCGTCACCGCTGCAGGCGCCCAGCAGACTCAGGCCGAGCACTGCGGCCAGCGCAGGGGCCACTGCAGGGGCCAGGAACCTGGTCCGGGTCGGGTGGGAGGGGTGCTCGGATCGCTTCATCGATCTCCTTGGACGTCGGCGGTGTTCCACTGCCACGATGCGAGCACCTGGGTGATCAGGCCCTGGCGCTCGCTCAGCGATCGTTCGGCTGAGATCGTGAAGGACAGTGCATACATGGTGCCATCGTGCAGCACGGCGTACTGGTCGAAGATGAAGTCGGCCCGGCCGGTGTTGGCCTCGGCCCTCGCGTGCGCAGCCGTCAGCCCGTCGATGCGCACCCGGTCACCGATGGCGATGTCGTCGCTGAGGTAGCTGAGATCGGCGTGCGCGTGGTTCTCGTAGGCGCCGAGCGTCCTGTCCTCCAGCACCGTCACGGTCAGGTTCTCGCGTACGCCGTCGAGCTCCGGGCCGGCCATTGCGGTGTCCGCGGCCATGTCCTCACGGGCGAGGGTGGCAGAGATGTCCGTCCAGCCCGGGGGAGCGGTCCAGGAATAGCCGATGCCGTCGACCTTCTGGCCCCGGATCGACGAACCGGCCTCGGCGGCACCTGCAGCGCCGCGGTCGCTCGGAATCGACTCATTGAGCGCGTCCAGGTCGGGCAACCAGGTCGAGGAGTCCTGCGGGTGGAGCGTCCCACTCGACTGGTGCACCTCCGCACTCGCACCCATCGAGGCCTCGGGTCGCGGCACGTCCGCTCCACAGGCACCCACGGCGATCAGGGCCGCCGCGAGCGCGACTGCAGATGCACGGCGCGACGGACGGGACATGCGCCTCAAACTACCCCGTTGTCTGCGAACAAACCCCTTGGCCGCGACACGCAGTGGTGCGATGGTGGAGGTCCGACCGACGCGAGAAGGGCGATCACATGACCGACGCCAGTGAGGCCAACGCAGATCTGAAGGCCAAGATGCGCGAGGCACTCGACAAGAAGAACCAGGCCAGCCATCCCACCGATGCGGATGGGCATCCGACGGGCCAGGAGAAGGTGCACGGGTCCGAGATCGACGGTGGAGCCGCCCCCAAGATGCACCGCCGCAAGGCCGGCGGCGGGGGTTCGTGAGCAGCGCTGAGAGGTAGATCTCGCTGAGACGGGGTGCGGTGGGCCGCCGGGCGCGTCCTAGTCTGGGTGCCCACACCCCGTCCCAGCAGAGGAGTACGACGTGCAGTTCGGCCGCAGCTATGAGGAGTTCGAGGTCGGAGCGACCTACAAGCACTGGCCAGGAAAGACGGTCACCGAGTTCGACGACCACATGTTCTGCCTGCTGACCATGAACCACCACCCGCTGCACCTCGACGTCAACTACGCCGAGGAGACCACCCAGTTCGGCAAGAACGTCGTGGTCGGCAACTATGTCTACTCGATCCTGCTGGGCATGTCCGTGCCGGACATCTCAGGCAAGGCGATCGCCAACCTCGAGATCGAGTCGCTGCGTCACGTCGCCCCGACCTTCCACGGCGACACCCTCTATGGCGAGACCAAGGTCCTCGACAAGTGGGAGTCCAAGTCGAAGGACGACCGCGGCGTCGTCTACGTCGAGACGATCGGCTACAACCAGGACGGCAAGGTCGTGTGCATCTTCCGTCGCAAGGTGATGGTTCCCAAGGACAACTACCTCACCTCGCGAGGTGGCGAGCAGCCCGGCCGTCCCGTCCCGCAGCCGGACAAGAACTGGCCCGGCGAGCAGCAGGCCGACTGACCACACTTCGCCGAGCCGTCACTTGTTCACCATTGGATTGGTGAACAAGTGCCGGCTCGTTGTGTTCAGCGATTGACGACGTCCGGCTCGTCGACCGGGGCGAAGTGCCGGGCCAGCGGCCAGATGGCCAGGATCAGCACCATCGGCACGGCGAAGCCGAGCCGCAACGAGTCCGTCCCGACCAGTCCCGTCAGCACGGCGCCGAGAAGTGCGCCGACATAGTTGAACTGGTTGAACCGACCGATCACGACGTCGACCCGGGCCTGGCGGACCTCCTCGGGCACCTCGGGGCCGCCCGCGATCCGCGCCGCCGCAGAATAGCTCAGCGGTGCGATCACCGCGACCCCGAGGCCGAGCAGGGTGAAGCCCACGACGGCGACCTGCCACACCGGCGCGGCGACCACGACGACCAGCGCGAACGCAGCCAACACGCCGCCAGCCCGCAGGACGACCACGGGACCGAATCGCGTGACGAGACCGTCCCCGCCCAGGCGCATCACCAAGGTGGCCAGCAGGTAGGGGAACGTGGCGAGGGCGACGAGTCGCTCCGGGGTCGCGAACGTGGTGTCCAGGTAGGTCGGGCCCCACGCGGTCGCGGCTGTGTCGACCATGTAGAAGAGCACCATGCCCAGGCCGACCAGGATGATCGGTCGCCAGGGGACCTCAACCGCCGGGCCGTGCGCGGTCGGGTCCACGACGCGCGGGAGGAACGGGCCGAGCGCGACGAGCAGGGGTATGACGGCGGCGCCGACGACGGGCCAGAGTCCGGTCGCGGCGAGGGTGATCCCGGCCCCGATCAGGCCGCCCAGGGTCCATGCGCCGTGGAACGAGGGCAGGATCGTGAACGCATGGACGCGCTCGACGGCGACGGCCTGCATGTTGCTCGCCGCGTCGACGAGTCCGAGGCCCACGCCATACACGGCCAGGCCGGCGACGAAGGCCGCGAAGCTGGGTGCCGCGGCGACACCGGCGGCGCCCACGGCGATCACGATGAGTCCACCGCGCAGCACCGTCCCGCTGGCGACCCGCTTGGCCAACGACTCGGCGAACACGGAACCGACCCCGGCCAGCAGCACCATCATCAGCAGCAGCCCGGACAGGGCAGCCTCGCCGATGTCCCACTTCTCCTTCAGGGCGGGGAGCCGAGTGGTCAGGCTGATGAAGAGCAGCCCCTGGGCCAGGAAGGCACCGGCGACGGCAGCGCGCGCACCGGCCACAGCGGATGCCGCGGACGTCGGCGGGGCAGGGAGCACTTGGGGAGCATGGCACAGCTCGGCGTCGCCGGTCCGCGGTTCGGCCCAACCTCGCCCGGGACAGGTCGTCGGGCCCAACCTCGTCCATCAGCGGCGGGTCGGCTCTGCCATGCTGGCGCCATGACGCATGAGCTGTGGCTGGTCCGGCACGGCGAGACGGAGTGGAGCCGGGACGGCAAGCACACCTCGGTCACCGACCTGCCGCTCACCGAGAGCGGGATCGAGGTGGCACGGGCGCTGACCGAGAAGCTCGACGGCCTCGACTTCGACCTGGTGCTGAGCAGCCCGCGGCTCCGGGCCCGGCGTACCGCGGAGCTGGCCGGCTTCGGCGATACCGAGATCGACGACGACCTGGTCGAGTGGGCCTATGGCGACTACGAGGGGATCACCACCGAGGAGATCCGCCGGACGGTGCCCGGCTGGACCGTGTGGACACATCCCTCCCCGGGCGGGGAGAGCGAGGCGGAGGTCGCCATCAGGCTCGACCGTGTGGTCGCTCGTGCCCTGGCCACGCCAGGGCGGACGTTGGCCTTCGCGCACGGCCACTCGCTGCCGGCGCTGGCTGCACGCTGGCTGGGACTGCCAGCCTCCGCCGGGCGGATGTTCCGCCTCGACACGGCCACGGTCTCCGTCCTGGGACACCACCGCGAGACCCCGGTGATCCTGCGCTGGAACGCTTGACGGCTGCCTGACTGCTGGCCCACGGTGGGACCGTGCACCTGTCGGCGACGTGTCCTCGGTGCCCGGCGCCGATCATCGGGACCGCCGGTTCACCGGCATGCGCGACCCACGGTGAGGTGGCGCCGTTTTGGAGGCCGCGCGTCGCGTCGTACGACGCCCTGGCCGAGCACCTCGCCCATGCCGACGACTTCCCGACCTACCTGCCCTGGCCGATGGCCGCCGACTGGCGGGTGACGGACTTCGGGGTGGTGCGCGGCAACAACGGACCGCGGGCGACGATGACCGCCGTCGCCGGCTGGACCGATGCCGACGGGCCCGTCGAGCTGCTGGTGGTCAGCGAGGAGGCGGGCACCGGCCTGGGCGCGCGGGTGGCGCGCACCGTGCACTCGGACCCCGGCTCCACGATCCAGGCGGATCGACCCGCGGTGCGGGTCCGGCTCGATTCGCTGCAGGTCCCGCTCTGGGCGATCCCGGCCGATGACGCACACGAGGCGATGGAGTCGTCGGTGGTGGCAGGTGAAGCACACGGGCGGTGGCTCTGGCTTGTGGTTCGGCCGGCCTCGGCGGTGATGCTGCTGCACAAGGACTGGTTGCTCGTCGACGTCTCGGGGATCGGTGCGCCGCTGCTGGAGTTGGCCTTCGGTGGCCCCGCTCCGCACTGGTGAGCAGATTCCGGCGACAGACGAGCCACGCCATCATCGGGACCGGTGGGTGTACTCCATTACGCTGCCCGTGTGCGCATCGACCTCCACACCCACTCCCGGGCCAGCGATGGCACCGACACGCCTGCTGAGCTGGTGCGGGCCGCGGTCCGGTCGGGCCTCGACGTGGTGGCGCTCACCGATCACGACACCCACACCGGGTGGGTCGAGGCGGCGCACGCGGCTGCGGAGACGGGCATCACCCTGGTCCGCGGGATGGAGATCAGCACCCGGCACCACGGCAAGAGCGTGCACCTGTTGGGCTAC
>DATCYH010000261.1:0-10688 GCA_036570405.1 Nocardioides sp. | reverse complement strand
GGGCGGACGTCGATGTCGACCTCGACGTTGACATCGACGAGGTCGTCCGCCTGGTTCGGCTCACCGAGCACCATCGACCCGAGCCCGGTGACAGCAACGGCGAGCTGCTCTCCGATGCGGACCTGGCGATCCTCGCCGCCGGTCCGGTGCGCTACGCCGAGTATGTCGCCGGCGTGCGAGCGGAGTACGCCGGCATCCGCGACGCAGACTTCGCCCGGGGCCGGCTCGCGATCCTGCGTGACCTCGCCGCGAAACCGGCTCTCTTCCACACCGCGCATGCGCGCGAGCACTGGGAGTCCGCGGCCCGGGCCAACCTGGCCGCGGAGATCAAGAGCCTGTCGAACGACCCGGCTGTGGGGACTGCCGACGACCCTTCCGGCGGCGCAGGCCCGCAGCCGTGAGTCGACGTACCAGCTCCCGGCTGCGCACCGGCTCCGCTCCGGCCGCCACCGCGGCGTCATAGTGCTCGGCCGGGATGTCGTAGTGGTCGCCGTCGAAGCCCCGCGCCGGCACGCCCAGGGCCGAGGCGAAGGCGTGCAGCTCCTCGAACGACTCGTCCGAGGCGAGGTGCGACCACAGTCGTCCCCGCCAGGGAACGTTGGGTGGATCGAGCATCAGGGCCATGCGGTGCATCTTAGATTCCGGGGACCAGGTGGCGGCCCAACCACAGTGTGGACATGATGTAGCCAGCCGACTGGAAGGTTCATCGATGCACCTGAAGCTGTCCCCGGAGGACGCCGCGTTCCGCGAAGAGCTCCGCACCTACTTCACCACCGAGATCCCGCAGGAGATCCGCGACGCGGTTGCGCAGCGACGTGAGCTCACCAAGGAGCAGATCGTCACCGCACACAAGATCCTGAACAAGGGCGGCTACGCCGTCCCGCACTGGCCCGAGGAGTGGGGCGGTCGCGGCTGGACCGACCTGCAGCGCCACATCTGGCACGAGGAGCTCCAGCGCGCCAACGTGCCGCTCCCGCTGGTCTTCAACTCCTCGATGGTCGGCCCGGTGATCGCCGCCTTCGGCTCGCAGGAGCAGAA
Source organism: Nocardioides sp. (assembly GCA_036570405.1). Lineage (GTDB taxonomy): Bacteria > Actinomycetota > Actinomycetes > Propionibacteriales > Nocardioidaceae > Nocardioides. The sequence continues at coordinate 9,650 of DATCYH010000261.1, read as the reverse complement.
GGAGAAGTTCCTGCCCGCCACCGCGAACCTCGACATCTGGTGGTCGCAGGGGTTCTCGGAGCCCGACGCCGGCTCCGACCTTGCTTCGCTGCGCACCACGGCGGAGTACGTCGAGGACGAGTCCGGCGCACGCTTCGTCGTGAACGGCCAGAAGACCTGGACCACGTTGGGACAATATGGCGACTGGATCTTCTGCCTGGTCCGCACCGACCCCGACGTGAAGAAGCAGGCCGGCATCTCCTTCCTGCTCATCGACATGACCACCCCCGGCGTCACCGTTCGCCCGATCGAGCTGATCGACGGCGGCCACGAGGTCAACGAAGTCTGGTTCGAGGACGTCCAGGTCCCTGCCGAGAACCTCGTCGGCGAGCTCAACCGGGGCTGGGACTACGCCAAGTTCCTGCTCGGCAACGAGCGCGTCGGCGTCGCCCCGGTCGGCGCCACCAAGCGGGTGCTGGCCAGCGCCAAGGAGTGGGCCGGTGACCTGGTCGCCGAGGACCCGTTCCTCGCCGCGCGCTTCGTGGAGCTGGAGAACGAGCTGCTCGCCCTGGAGCTCACCGCCCTGCGGGTGTCGGCCAACTCCGCGGACGGCAAGCCGCACCCGGCCTCCTCGGTCCTCAAGCTCAAGGGCACCGAGCTCCAGCAGGCCGTCAGCGAGCTGGTCGTCGACATTGCCGGACCGGGTGCGATCGCGTCCGGGGCCGGCGAGGGCAGCGACCTCGAACATTGGCAGGCCCGTTCGACACCGGCCTACCTCAACCTGCGCAAGGCATCGATCTATGGCGGATCCAACGAGGTCCAGCGCCAGATCATCGCCCGCACGATCCTGGGACTGTGAGGAGACGACATGGACTTCACCTATGACGACGAGCAGCAGGCGCTCCGCGACGCGGTCCGTGGGCTGATCGGCAAGAAGTACTCAGACTTCGAGACCCGCCGCCAGACCGTGGCCGCGGACCCCGGGTTCGACGAGACCACCTGGTCGCGCCTGGCTGAGCTCGGTGCCCTCGGGCTGCCGTTCAGCGAGGATGACGGCGGCGCCGGGGCAGGCCCGATCGAGGTCGCGATCGTGGCCCAGGAGCTGGGCCGGGTGATCGCACCGGAGCCCTACCTCACCTCGGTGGTGCTGGCCGGCGGACTGGTCGCCGACGCAGGTTCGGACACCCAGCGCGCCGAGATCCTCGGTGCGCTCTCCGCCGGGGAGTCGATCCTGGCCTTCGCCCACGACGAGCCCGGCTCCCGCTGGGCTCCAACCGCGTCGAAGGTCACCGCCTCCGGCTCCGGCGACGCGTGGACCCTCACCGGCGTCAAGGAGCCGGTCCTGGCCGGCGCCCGCGCCGACACGCTGATCGTCTCCGCGGCCCTGCCCGAGGGCGGCACCGGCCTGTTCGTGGTTGATCCCTCGAACACGGACCGCACCGGCTATCCGACCAACGACGGCGGCCGTGCGGCACGGATCGGGTTCAACGACACCGCCGCCGTTCCGCTCGGCGTCGGCGGGGACGCCACGTCGGTGATCGCGACCGGGCTCGACCGCGCGCGCATCATCGCGGCCAACCAGGCCGTCGGCGCGATGGAGGTCTCGCTGCACGCGACCGCGTCCTACCTGACCAGCCGCAAGCAGTTCGGGGTCACGCTGAACACGTTCCAGGCACTCAACTTCCGTGCCGCGGACATGTACATCTCCCTCGAGCTGACCCGCAGCATCGTGGACTGGGCGACGATGGTGCTGGTCGAGGGCACCAGCGAAGAGATCGCGGAAGCGGCCTCCCGGGCGGCACTCCAGACCAGCCGGGCCTCGCGCCACATCGGCCAGGAGGCGATCCAGCTGCACGGCGGCATCGGGATGACGGCCGAATACTCCATCGGCTCCTACACCAGCCACCTGACCGCACTGGACCACCTGTTCGGCGACGGCAACCACCACCTGCGGGTGCTGGCGGGGAAGGTCGGCGACCACGCGGACGTCGACCCACTGGGTTGATCCGTCGGGGTGAACCTGTCGGCCACGTCTCACCGTGACACGTTTGCGCAGCCCCACCGGGGGGCCACAATGAACGCCATGGCTACCTCGGTGGGGAAATCGCGCGCGACCCGATTGACCGCGACCTCCCTCACCGACCGCCCCTGGCTGAGGGTCGCTTCAGTGATCGGGCTGGGAGTCGTCCTCGAGTCGGTGCTGCGGGTGACCCGGTTCGCCCTGCCGGTTGCCCCTGCCTTCGTGGCGTTCGGGTTGATCGCGCTGGTCCTCGCCGGGGTCCGTCCCCGGCACGTGCGCACTCCGGTCGATCTCGCGATCGGTGCCAGCGTCCTGGCCGGGATCATCGCCTTCGTCATCAACAGCCACGGCGGGCGCCGGCTGATCGCGTGCGTGATCATGGCCGGCGTCTTCTGGCTCCTGATCGGGGTGCAGCGGGCGTGGCGCAACTCTCGGATGGCCTTGGCGCTGACTGCCGCGCTCGCCGTCACGATCACCGCCGGCTATGCGGTGATCCAGGCCGTGTTCAGCATCGAGACCGGATACTGCCGGGCCAAGGTGGCCGGCGGCGCCGACGGCTGCTGGCGCGAGGACACCGCCATCCGGGTGATCGGCACGTCCTCGAACCCGAACCTGCTGGCGCCGGTGCTGGTGCTGCTGATCCCGATCGGTTGTGTCGCGCTGCGGATGACCTTCGGGAAGAAGTGGGGCCGGATCCTCTCCGCCTCCCTGGGCGTGCTGGGCGCGAGCGCACTCATGCTCACCCTGTCCCGCGGCGGAGCGGTGAGCATGGTCGTGCTCCTGGTCGCGGCACTCGCCCTGCGCAACCCGTCACGACGTACCCTCGTCGGCACCGGGCTGGCCGTCGTGGCCGGCATCATCGTGGCCCTGGGCGCCCTGCTCGCGAAGTTCTCGCTCGGGCCGCGCAGCGACGTCTATCGCGAGTCCCTCGAGGTCTGGTGGGAGAACCCGTGGGGCGTCGGACTGGGCCGGTCCGGGCCCTTCATCGACCAACGCATCGAGGGCGACCAGCGGTTCTACCACTCGCACAACCTCTGGCTGACCTGGCTGGTGGAGACCGGGTTCATCGGCCTCTTCGCTGCCCTGTGGCTCACCGTCGCCGTCACCGTGGCCGTCGTCCGGGGAGCTCGCCGACACGACGCGATGATCGTCGCCGCCGGTTCCGGCCTGGCCGGCTTCGGCGTGATCAGCCTCTTCGACAACCCGTCCTTCAACGCCTACGTCTCGATGGCGATGTGGACCGTCGTGGCGATCGCGGTGAGTGTCCAGCACGAGAAGAGACCCAGACAGGCCTCTGTCCCCACCGAGGCCACCCCCTAGGCTCTGGGACATGACCAGCAGCGTCTACATCGCTTCGGCCGAGGGATTCACCGGCAAGTCGACCGTCGCCCTGGGGGTGCTGGAGCAGCTCTCCCGCGCCGTCGAGCGCGTCGGTGTCTTCCGCCCGATCATCCGCGCGGGTGCCAGTGGCGACGGCGAGAAGCGTGACTACGTGCTCGACCTGCTCACCGCGCACGATGCCGTGGAGCTCTCCTACGAGGAGTGCGCAGGCGTGTCCTACGAGGAGGTGCACGCGGACCCCGAGGCCGCGATGGACCGGATCGTGGAGCGGTTCCACCAGGTCGCCGACCGGTGTGACGCGGTGCTGGTGATCGGCAGCGACTACACCGACGTCGCCACCCCCACCGAGTTCTCCTACAACGCCCGCGTCGCGGCCAACATCGGCGCCCCGGTGCTGCTCGTGGTCAACGGCTTCGGTCGCACCGCTGCCGAGCTGGCCACGATCACCTCAGTGATGACCTCCGACCTGCGCGCCCACCACGCGAAGCTCTTCTCGGTGATCGCCAACCGCGTCGACGATCCCGACGTGCTCGCCGGGATCTCCGAGCTCGGCGGCGTCCCGGCGTTCGGCATCCCCGAGGAGCCGCTGCTCAACGCGCCGTCGGTCGGCGAGCTGATGGCTGCCTGCGGCGGCACCCTGGTCTCCGGTTCCGAGGAGCTGCTCTCGCACGAGGTGCCGGCGTTGATGGTCGCAGCAATGACCCTGCCGCACGTGCTCGGCCGGCTCAGCGAGGGGATGGCCGTGATCACCCCCGGCGACCGCAGCGAGATCGTGATCGGTGTGCTCGCAGCCCACCAGTCGGCGAGCTTCCCGCAGGTCTCTGCGATCTTCCTCAACGGCGGCATCCCGCTGCCCGACGAGGTCCGCAGCCTGGTCGACGGACTCGGCACCACCACGCCGATCATCTCCACCGACCTCGGCACCCACGCCACCTCGACGGCACTGACCAACCGCCGCGGCCGGCTCACCAAGGACTCCACCCGCAAGATCACCACCGCGCTGCGCCTCTTCGGCGAGTACGTCGACGGCCCCGGGCTGGTGGACCGGCTCGAGGTGGCGCGCACCGACGCGGTCACCCCGCTGATGTTCGAGCACCAGCTGATCGACGACGCGGTCGCCGCGGGTCGCCACATCGTGCTCCCCGAGGGCGAGGAGGCGCGGATCCTCAAGGCGGCCGACATCCTGCTCCGGCGCGGGGTCGCGCGCCTGACCCTGCTCGGCGACCCGGTCACCATCAACGCCAAGGCCGCCCAGCTCGGTGTGGACGTCAGCGGCGCGACGCTGCTCTCCCCGCGCGACGAAGAGCTCGTCGAGAAGTTCGCTGCCGAATATCACCAGCGGCGCAAGCACAAGGGCATCGACATCGAGGAGGCCCGCGAACGGGTCCAGGACGTGTCCTACTTCGGGACAATGATGGTCGAGCTCGGCCTGGCCGACGGGATGGTCTCCGGCGCGATCCACACCACCGCGCACACCATCCGTCCCGCGCTCGAGATCGTGAAGACGGTCGAGGGCGTCTCCGTGGTCAGCTCGGTCTTCTTCATGTGCCTGGCCAACCAGGTGCTGGTCTACGGCGACTGCGCGGTGAACCCGGATCCGACCTCGGACCAGCTCGCCGACATCGCCATCTCCTCGGCCGCCACGGCCGCAGCATTCGGGATCGACCCGCGGATCGCGATGCTCTCCTATTCCACCGGGTCCTCGGGTTCGGGCACCGACGTGGAGAAGGTGACCGCGGCGACCGCCCGGGTCCGCGAGCTGGCACCGGAGCTCCTGGTCGAGGGTCCGATCCAGTACGACGCCGCGATCGACGACGCAGTCGCGGCCACCAAGCTGCCGGATTCGCCGGTCGCGGGTGACGCGACGGTCTTCATCTTCCCTGACCTGAACACCGGCAACAACACCTACAAGGCCGTCCAGCGCTCGGCGAACGCGGTCGCGATCGGACCGGTCCTGCAGGGCCTGCGCAAGCCCGTCAACGACCTCTCCCGCGGCGCGACGGTGCGCGACATCGTGAACACGGTGGCGATCACTGTCCTGCAGGCGGCCCGGTGAGCACCCCGCACGTGCTGGTCGTCAACGCCGGTTCGTCGTCGTTGAAGTACAGCCTGGTCGACGCCACCACCGGCGAGAGCCCCGGCAGCGGCCTGGTCGAGCGGATCGGCGAGTCCACCAGCACTGTCGTCCACCAGGGTCCCGAGGGCGAGAGCCGGATCGACGGCGCGGTGGCCGACCACGAGGAGGCCTTCCGCCTCGCGCTCCATGCGTTCACCGAGCACGGTCCCTCCCTGTCCGACTTCGACGTGGTGGCCGTCGGTCACCGGGCCGTCCACGGCGGCGAGCTGTTCTCCGCGCCGGTGCTGGTCACCGACGAGGTCACCGATGCGATCCGTGACCTGGTCCCGCTGGCTCCGCTGCACAACCCCGCCAACCTGGAGGGGATCGCCGGGGCGCGCACACTCTTTCCGGATCTGCCGCACGTCGCCGTCTTCGACACCGCCTTCCACCAGACCCTCGAGCCGCACGCCTGGTCCTATGCCGTGCCGCGGTCGTGGGCCACCGAGCACGGGATCCGCCGCTACGGCTTCCACGGGACCTCGTTCTCGTTCGTCTCGAGGGCGAGCGCCGAGTTGTTGGGCACCCCGCTCGAGGAGACGAACCTGATCGTCGCCCACCTCGGCAACGGCGCCTCGGTCGCCGCCGTCCGCGGCGGACGCTCGGTGGAGACCTCGATGGGCCTGACCCCGCTCGAGGGCCTGGTGATGGGGACCCGCTCCGGCGACGTCGACCCCGCGCTCCATGCCCACCTGCACCGCGAGCTCGGTTGGTCCCTGGACGAGATCGATCGCGAGCTGAACCGCGAGTCCGGCCTCAAGGGACTTGCCGGCGAGAACGACTTCCGTGAGGTGCTCCGGCTCCGGGAGGAGGGCGATGAAGGGGCGGGCCTGGCCTTCGACGTCTATGTGCACCGGCTGCGCAAGTATGTCGGCGCCTACTACGCGGTCCTCGGCCGCGTGGACGCGATCGTCTTCACCGGCGGCGTCGGCGAGAACGCAGCTCTGGTCCGCAGCGCCGCCCTGTCCGGGCTGGAGCCGCTCGGGATCCAGGTCGACGCCGGGCTCAACGACGTACGCTCCGAGACGGCTCGCCTGGTCTCCCCCGAGCGTTCCCGAGTGGCGGTGGCCGTGGTGCCGACCGACGAGGAGTGGGAGATCGCGCGCCAGGCCGTCGACCTGATCGGCTGACTTCGCTGGGTGTCCATCCGGCGTTCACCCGCCCTCCCCTGCGATGAGGACAATGCACCCATGCCCATCCGTCCGCTCGTCCGTGTGGTCGCTGCGGTCATCGCTCTCGGCCTGGTCGCGGCCGGGTGCGGCGAGGACAACGGGCCCGACTTCGTCCCGGTCGGCGACGCGATGCGCGCCGTGGCCGGGATGGAACGGGTGGACGACTTCTACTCCCCACCCCAGCTGAAGGTCGCGGAGACCTACGAGGTCACCGTGCATCCGGCCTGGAGCGCTTCGCTCGACCAGGTGTGCACCGTCCCCACTCAGATGGAGGTGGCCCTGGCCCGCGCCGGGGTGGACGAGCGCGTCGCGCGGTTGGCGATCCGTTATGGCGACGACGGCGAGACCTACCCCTATCGCTGGTCCGTGGACCTGGGTCCCGGCCGGGTGTCTCCCGAGCGGGCCGAGGAGCACTGCCGCACCCTGTTCGCGCTGCGCGACCTCCCGGCAGGCTCGTCGGCGACGATCAGGATCGACCGGCGGCGGACGGAGGTGGAGGTGCACCTGCCGGACACCGTCACCACCGACCTGTCCGTGGCCCGCGCGATCGTGAGCCGACTGGTCGCTGTCCCCGTCGACGACCTGCGGGACGCCGACGCGACGGGGCTTCAGATCGAGGTGTCGATCGACCCGTCATGACCTGCAGCGCTCAGGGCGAGACCCGTAGCGAGTCGCGTACGTCGCCCAGCTTCTCGTCCCACTCGCCCTCGGCGGCGAAGAACCGCACCGTGGTGGTGGTGCCGTCCTGCAGGTCGATGTAGAGGCTCATCTCCTCGACGTCGCGCTCCTGGCCGGCGTAGGTCACGCTGCGGGTGAAGTGGACGTAGGCCGCCCGGTAGGCGCCCGGCACCTCGGCGCTGCCTTCGTCGATCAGCGCGAAGTCGGTGCTGTCGCGCGCCTCCTCCAGGCCGAGGTCACGGACCTCCTCGAAGGCGGCGGACTTGCCGGGGACGCCGGCATACAACGACACATAGGCAGGGATCGCGGTGCCGTCCTCGGGCTCGCCGATCGCCCAGTCCCAGGTGGTGCCGGACAGCGCGAGCCCCTCGGGGTCATAGATGTGCCAGCGGGGGTCGCTCTCCATGACCAGGCGGTGGCCCACCACCCACGACTGCTGGTCCTTCTCGATCACCTCGAACGGGTCCTCCACCGACGATTGCAGGGCCTGCGGTACGCGCGCCGTCCCCGGCTCGTCGTCGTCGACGAACAGCACTCGCCCCAGCACCGCCGCGATCAGGGCGAGCAGGACGATGGCGGACCCGATGAGCAGGCGCCGGCGGTTCACTGCCCGGCCCTCCTCGTCCGGCGAGACACCTCGGGGCGGTCGATCACGTCCTCGAGGAACTTGGCCAGCACCGGTCCGGGCACGTCCAGGTCGGGTGGGAGTCCGAGGGCGCCCCCGTCGACCAGGTCGAGGACCACGAACTCATAGGAGTCGCGGCCGCCGGTGCGCTCCAGGCGGACCCGCTCGACCGCGCTGAACGGCGTACGACGTCCGCGTGCGAGCAGCCCGTCGCGGTCCACGACCAGTCGCTCGTGCTGGAACAGGAGGCGGATCCCGAAGGCGGCGATCGCGGCGGAGAGCAGCACGGCCAGGGCGAGTCCACTCACCACCCGGACGTCCCACTCCTCATCAGGGGTGGTGATCACCGATGCGACGGCGAGGGCGAGGAAGGTCAAGCCAACCACCGTCGAGGTGATCGACACCCAGCGGTTCGCCCCGATCCGCACCACGCCGTCGGCAACGTAGCCGGCCATCAGCTCCTCGGCCCGCTCGCGGACCCGTTCGGGGATCACTGGGCAGTCTCCTGCATCAGGCTCCGGCCCTCTCCTCGAGGGCCTCGGTGAGGATCGAGACCAGGGCCTCGAGCTGGACGTCGACCGAGGAGAACTCCTCCTCGGACCCGTCGAGCGCACGGGCGGCGAGCCCGGCCTTCGAGTCGATCAGCTCGGCGATGCGGGCATCGACCGTCTGTGCCGCGATGACCCGCCAGGCCGTGACCGGCATGTCCTGACCGATCCGGTGCACCCGGTCGATCGCCTGGGTCTGCTCGGCATCGGTCCAGGAGAGCTCGGCGAGCACGACGTTGCTGGCGACCTGGAGGTTCAGGCCGACACCAGCCGCGGTCAGCGAGCAGACGATGATCTGCACGTCGGGGTCGTTGACGAAGGCGTCGATGTTCTTCTGGCGTGTCGTCGAGGACTGGTCGCCCCGGACCGCGGCCCAACCGATGCCGCGTGAGGTGAAGAGCTCCTGCGCCGCGTCCATCACGTCGACGTGCTTGGCGAAGAAGACCACCTTGCCGGCACTGCGGGAGAGCTGTGCGGCATAGTCGGCGGCCAGCTGCGCCTTGGCGGAGCCGATCCGGCGCACCATCGAGAAGACGTTCTCGCCGGTGGAGGTGTTGGTCTCGTCGGTGAGCTCGGCCTTGGCCACCCGGCGGACGAGCTCCGCGTCGATGCCCCAGGTCTCCTCGCCGCGGTTGCGGCGGGCCTCGACGGCTGCGTCATAACGGCCGGCCAGGCGCTTGGCCAGGTGCCTCTCCGCCTCGCGGATGGAGCGGCCCTCGGCGCCGTCGAGCTCGACCGGCATGTCGGCGATGCGGCGGGCGGGGATGTCGGAGGCGACGTCGACCTTGCGACGACGCACGATGCCCATGTCGACGACGGCCTGGCGGGCCACCGGATAGAACCCGTGGTCGACCGGGGTCATCCCGGTCTCCTCCAGCTTGCCCATCAGCACCGGGCCGGGCTTCTTGGCGTCGATCCAGCCGAGGAACTCCCAGATCGCGACGAAGTCCTCGATGTCGTTGATCAGCGGGGTCCCGGTGAGCGCCATCAGCAGCGGCCGTGCGACGCGGTGCTGGATGTGGTCGGAGATGTCGAGGACGTGCTGGGAGCGCTGAGACTTCTTGTTCTTGATGAAGTGCGCCTCGTCGACGACCATGCCGCGGAAGCCGTGCTCGCTCATCCAGCCGGCGTGCCGGTCGAGGATCTCGTAGTTGACGATGATGATGTCGGC
>DATCYH010000260.1:0-6012 GCA_036570405.1 Nocardioides sp. | reverse complement strand
GACAGCCTATCCGAGAAACCTCTAACTAATTAGACTGTATCGTCGAGAGGTTCACACGGTGGTTCAGTCGAAGAGCTCGACAACCTTCTTGTCGTGGCCGTCGTACATGAAGAGGTACTTCGCGGCGACCTCCATGTGGGTGCGCCAGTGGGCCTCTGCTCCGTCCGCATCCTTCTTCTCGACCAGGTCGGCGAGCTTGGCGTAGGACCGGGCTGTCTTCTGGAAGCGCGCCTTCTCCCAGGACCGGTTGGTGAGGTCCGCGGCGATGTTGATCCGGAAGTGCGTGGCGACGATGTCGGCGAGCACGGCGCCCTGGATGCCCAGGGTGATGTTGCCGCAGCGCTGCAGGATCAGCTCGTGGAAGCGATAGGTCGCCTGGGACCAGCGCGACGCATCGGGGAATGCCTCCGGGCCTGCCTCGACGATCTGGGTCACTGTGTCCACTGCTTCGCGGAGGTCTGCGATGTCCTGCTTGGTCCGGGAGCGGGCCAGGAGCCCGGCGCACACGGGTTCGGTCGCCATGCGGGCGTCGTAGACGTCCTTGATCGTGGCGCCCTGCAACTGCAGCAGCAGTCCGACGTGACGAGCGGCGATGCTCGGGTCGGGCTCCAGGACCTGCGCCCCGCCGCGCGATCCCCGTCGGACGCCGATGAGGGACTCGGCCTCCAGGATCCGGAAGGCCTCACGCAATGTCGGGCGCGAGACACCGAACTGCTCCATCAGGTGGACTTCGGCCGGTAGGGTCTGACCCGGCGTGAGCTCGCCCTTGACGATGCGGTTGCGCAGGTGGGTCGCGATCAGCTCCGCGGTCTTGGGGGCGCGCATGACGGTTCCCACGCGGGCGATCGGGCCGGTGATGGTGCCAGGCGCGGGAGCCTTCGAATCGGACATGTCAATCATCTTACCCCGTTAACTGTTCCTACCGCTTGCGTGCTGTGCGCGTCGTGAGTGGGATGTGCACGGCGCCACATACAGAAATGGACAGATCAAGAGTAAGATGATTGAACCCAATCTCTGCAGGTGAAGGTGGCGGCAATGGATCTCGATCTCGGTCTTCTGGTGGTCCGACTCGCGCTCGGGCCGATGCTGGTCGTGCACGGTTGGAACAAGGTGGCCGGCGGCGGCGGCCTGGCCGGGACCACGGGATGGTTCGAGAGCCTAGGTCTGCGTCCTGCAGCCCTCCACGCCCGACTCGCCGCTGCGACCGAGATCGGCGCCGGCATCCTGCTCGCGCTGGGCCTCCTCACCGGGCTGGCCGCGACGGCATTCGTGGGCCTGATGCTGGTCGCGATGCTCACCGACCACCGCGGCAAGGGCTACTTCATCTTCAAGGGCGGTTCCGAATACGTCCTCCTCGTGGCCATGGTCGCCGTCGGTCTGGCTGCGACTGGCCCGGGCGAGTGGTCCCTCGACCATGCCCTCGACCTCGACCTCTCGGGCGCGTGGTGGGCGCTCGTCGCCTTCGGTGGAGGGGGCGCTGCTGCCCTGGGCCTTCTGGCGACCAGCTATCGACCGGCTCCCACGGAGCGGGTTGCCCCGTGACCATCCCCGTCCCGGACGAACTGGCACCGCGGGGGCCAGCCCCCTCGGCGCCGCCGCGACGACCGGGGTCGATCCGACGGACCAGCACGATCGACAGCACCTGGCCCGGCGGCCTGGGCACCGATCTCGTCCAGGACGGGCGTGTGCGTGACCTGCTCACGGATCACGACGGCGTGGGCACCGTGCTCGACGAGGAGACGATGGAGCTGCGGGTCGGTCCGAACCGGCGGATCGCGGAGATCCTGGGGCTGCCCCGCAAGCCCGACCTGACCGGGCTGGTCGGGGCCCCGACAGGCAGTGGCTACCGGGCGGTGCTGGCCGAGGTGGCGCCCGAGGAGTCGCAGGCTGCCACTCCGCTGCACCTCCTGCTCGACGACGTTCCCGGTGCCGTCCTGGTCTCGGGCTTCGCCTTTGCCCAGTGGATGCCCGTCGACGAGCTGCTCGGACCGCCGGCACTGCGCAAGCAGCTGCGGGTGATGACCGGCATCTGCACCGGCTTCCAGCCCGGCTCGAGCGGCCTTGCTCCTGACGGCACGTCCCGATGGACCCACCGGACCCGCGCGGTCGAGGAGATCGACGCCACGGAGGACCCGCTCGGCTGGCACGCCGTGGCCGAGCAGACCGCCGTCTCGATGCGACGCTCCCGAAGGATCGACGTCGCCATCGAGGGGGACGCGATCCTGGTCGACTCCTTCTTCCAGGACTCCTCCACCCTTCCCGAGGGTGGTCGCAAGGCGGTCCACGAATACACCCTCACCGCCGAGGTCGACCTCGCCACCCGCACCCTGCAGGTGATCACGCCGGTGGCGCAGGTCCTGCCGTATGCCGAGTGCCCGCTCGCCGTGCGCAACGTCGACGTGCTCCTCGGGCTGCCGCTGCGCGAGCTTCGCCCTGCGGTTCTCGAACGGCTCAAGGGCACTGCCGGGTGCACCCATCTCAACGACGCACTTCGAGCCCTCGCCGACGTGCACGTCCTCGCCGACCGCCTCGGCGCCATCAACGACTGAGCACCACCAACCAACGAAAGAGAAGTCATGACCGAAGCACTCATCGTCAGCGCAGTCCGGACCCCCATTGCAACCTCCTACAAGGGCAGCCTGCGCGACACGTCGCCCGAGGACCTCGCCGCAATCGTGGTCCGCGAGGCCGCCGCGCGCTCGGGTCTCGAGCCGGACGCCTTCGAAGACGTGATCCTTGCCGAGTCGCTCGCCGGAGGCGGCGACATCGCCCGCTGGGCCGCGCTCGCCCACGGCATGACCCGCGTGCCGGGTCAGTCGGTCAACCGGCACTGCGCCGGAAGCCTGACCGCGGTCGGCAACGCCGCCGCCTCGATCCGGGCCGGGATGGACTCGGCGATCATCGCTGGGGGCACGCACTCCTATTCGATGAACCCCACGCTGAGCTCGCGGGTCCCGGGGCAGGACGAGCCGGTCGTGGGCATGCGGCCGACCTTCCCCTACTACGACGGCGCCAATGACGATGTCACCCTCTCGGTCGGCTGGAACGTCGCCAACGAGGCCGGCATCACCCGCGCGGAGATGGACGCGTGGGCGTTCCGCTCGCACCAGCGCGCCGTTGCCGCGATCGATGCGGGCCAGTTCAACGACGAGATCGTTCCGGTCCCGGTGACCCTCGACGGCAAGAGCTTCGACTTCGCCGTGGACGAGCACCCTCGCCGCAATTCCTCGCTCGAGAAGCTCGGCACCCTCGGGCCCCTGCACCCCGAGATCGACGGCTTCTCCATCACTGCCGGCAACGCCTCGGGTGTCAACGATGCCGCGTCCGCCCTGGCCATCGTCAGCGATGAGCTGGTCCGCGAGCGCGGACTGACCCCTCTCGCCCGCATCCGGGCCTGGGGCGCGGTCGGCGTGCAGCCGCACCTCACCGGCCTCGGCGGGGTCGACGCCATCCCGCTCGTGCTCAAGCGTGCCGGCATCGACGTAGCCGACGTCGACCTGTGGGAGATCAATGAGGCCTTCGCCTCGGTTCCCGTCGCAGCCGTGAAGCAGCTCGGCATCGACGAGGCCAAGGTCAACCCGTGGGGCAGCGGCTGCTCGCTCGGCCACCCGATCGCCGCTTCCGGCGGCCGCATGCTGGCCACGCTGGCCCACGAGCTGCACCGCCGTGGCGGCGGGATCGCCGTGGCATCGATGTGTGCCGCTGCCGGTCAGGGCGGCGCCGTGGTCATCGAGGCCGTCTGAGTCCTGAGGCAACCCGGATGCCCGGGCGTCCCGTCGTACGACGTGGGCGCCCGGGCATCCGTCATTGCGGGCGGCCCGCAGGGGCCGAGCTCAGCCCGGGTGACTGACCGGCGCCTCGAGCATTCCCACCCAGCCGTCCACATAGATCTGCAGCTGGGCCTCGGTGACGTCGTGGAAGCTGCGCGCGCGCTCGCCGAGCAGGTTGAGCACGCTGTTGTAGAGCATGAACACCCGGCCGCGGCGGACCCGGTCGGGCAGATCGGTCAGCGCGGCCTCGACATACTGCTCGACACCATCCAGCGAGGAGACGCCGCTCGGCCCGGCCTTGCCGAGGCGTAGGCGTTGCTCAGGGTCGTCGCTGAGCCGGGCCAGGAAGGGCACGAACATCTGGCCCTCGCGGATGCTGGTGGCGAAGGGGCGGACCATCAGCCACACCGCTCCACGCACGTCGAGCTCGCCACCGTCGGGCTGGAGATCAGCCAGGAGTTGCTCCCGTTGCGCCTCCAACACGGGCTGGCGGTGGTCCAGGATCGCCTGGACCAGTCCGTCCTTGGAGCCGAAGTGATAGCCGATCACCGACGAGTTGGACTGCCCCGCCGCCAGCTGGATCTGGGCCAGCGTGACGCCGTCGATCCCCCGGGTGGCGAACAGCCTCTCCGCGGCCTCGATGAGGAGGACGCGGGTGGCCTCCCCGGCGGAGTGGCGACGCTTGGGAGGTGCTGGTTCACTGGGCATGGGTAAAAGATAATGGATCATCATTAAAAAGCCTAGACATCTGAATCAGTTAGTGGAATAATCTGATTCGAAGCACGACCCGACCAGCCGCACTCCGGCCCCCAATCCCGTTGGAGATGACCATGACCAAGATGTGGACCAACTCCGGTGACTCGCACTTCCTCGAGCCCGAGGACGTGTGGAGCTCCCGCCTCCCCAAGAAGCTCGCCGACCTCACGCCGATTTCCCAGAAGGACCCCGACGGCGAATACGAGACCGTCTCCGTGGACGGGCAGACCTTCCGCCGCAAACTGCCCAACTCGGCAGTCGTGCAGTTCGTCGAGGACAGCCACAAGCCCCAGGGCTCGCGTGACCCGGTGGCCCGGCTCGGCGACCTCGACAAGGAAGGCGTCTGGGGTGAGGTCATCTTCCCGAGCCTCGGCATGTGGGCCTCGACGTTCCGCACCCCTGAGCTGCTCAAGGCATGCATGCGCGCCTCCAACGAATATGCCCTCGAGGAGCTCGCACCCGTCTCCGACCGCTACGTGGTGACCGGTCAGGTCTCGACGCTCCGCGTCGAGGACGCGGTCTCCGAGATCGAATGGCTCGCGGAGAACGACTTCAAGACCGTCTTCCTGCCGACCACCCCGCACCCCTCTGCCCCGGACTGGCACCGCGACGACTGGGAGCCGTTCTGGGAGATCTGCGAGAAGGCCGGGATGATCCCCGCCTTCCACATCGGCACGGACCCCGTGGACATGACCGCCGGCGGCGCAGGTGTCGTCTACCGCGGCCCCGGTGGCGCGGTGATGAACTACACCGAGACCACGTTCTCCGGTCAGCGTGCCGCGATGAAGCTGGTCGCCTCCGGTGCCCTGGACCGCCACCCCGACCTGAAGATCCTCATCTCCGAAGGTGGTGCGACCTGGATCCCGTTCCTCGGCGACCGCCTGCTCGAGGGCTACCGCCAGCACCACATGGCCGTGCGCCCCAAGCTCAAGCGCGACCCGAAGGAGATCCTGATGTCCCAGGTCTATGCCTCCTTCCAGCACGACGAGACCGCCGTGGCCGCGCATGACGCCATGGGCTACAAGAACGTCATGTTCGGCTCGGACTACCCCCACATGGAGGGCACGTTCGGCCACACGCAGAAGACCCTCGAGGGACTCTTCGCGGACGCCACCCCGGAGACCACGATGCGCATCACCCAGGGCGCCTTCTACGAGCTCTTCCCGCACGTCCCGCCGGTGCCCGAGTCCACCGACGCGATCCAGGGCTGACCCCGGATGGCCAAGGACTCAGGTCTGCGCGACGTCGCCATCGTCGGCGTCGGCGCCACTCCCTACTACAAGCGGGGGGAGTCGGTCCCGAAGACGACCACCCAGCTGGCCTGCGAGGCGATCCTCGCCGCCTGCGAGGACGCCGGCATCAACGTCAAGGAGATCGACGGGTTCGCCTACTACTCCGGTGCAGGCGCCGGCTATGGCGACAAGATGGACACCGCCGACTTCATGGAGACCCTCGGCATCCCCGAGGTCACCTTCACCGCGTCGCT